>NZ_JBTMMT010000109.1:0-13813 GCF_055517075.1 Micromonospora sp. DSM 43699 | reverse complement strand
CCCCCCACCCCCCCAACCCACCCGGCGCTCCGCCCGGTGATCAAGAGGTTTTGGTCACCGGACCCACCCTGCGGTGACGCAAATCTCTTGATCACCGACGAGGACGCCCGGCGTGACCCGGTCAGCGGGGGGTTGGGGGTGGGGGTGTGGTGATGTTCGAGAAGGGGGTGCGGCGGGCGTTGTTCCGGATCGGGGGCGGGGACGCCGAGACGGCGCACGAGTGGACGTTGCGGCGGTTGGTGACCCTGTCCCGGCGGCCGGCGGCGCTGGCGTTGCTGCGGGCCCGCAACCTGCACCGGGCGCCTCGGACGGTGTTCGGGGTGCAGTTCCCCAATCCGGTGGGGTTGGCGGCCGGGATGGACAAGAACGGGGTGGCCCTGCCGGCCTGGCCGGCCCTGGGGTTCGGCTTCGTCGAGGTGGGCACGGTCACCGCGCACGCCCAGCCGGGCAACCCCCGGCCCCGGCTGTTCCGGCTGCCCGACAGCGCGGCGGTGATCAACCGGATGGGCTTCAACAACGCCGGGGCAGCGGCCCTGGCGGCCCGGCTGGCGGCGCTGCCCCGCCCGCTCGGGGTGCCGCTGGGCATCTCGCTGGGCAAGTCCAAGGTGACCCCGCTGGACGAGGCGGTCGAGGACTATCTCACCTCCTACCGGGCGTTGCGCGGGCACGGCGACTACTTCGCGGTCAACGTCTCCTCCCCGAACACCCCGGGGCTGCGCTCGTTGCAGGACAAGGCCCACCTGGACGCCCTGTTGGCCACCCTGGTGGGGGAGCAGCCGGTGCTGGTGAAGATCGCCCCGGACCTCACCGAACCGGCGGTGGCCGAACTGCTGGAGGTCTGCCTGGCCCGGGGGGCGGCCGGGGTGATCGCCACCAACACCACCCTGGCCCGGGACGGCCTCGCCCCGGCCGACCGGGAGCGCGGCGTGCAGACCGGCGGGCTGTCCGGTCGCCCGCTGACCGGGCGGGCCCGGGAGATGGTGGCCTTCGTCCACCGGGAGACCGGCGGCCGGCTCCCGGTGATCGGCGTCGGCGGCATCCTCGATCCGGACGACGCCGCCCGGATGTTCGACGCCGGGGCGAGCCTGGTCCAGCTCTACACCGGTTTCATCTACCGGGGGCCGGCACTGGTCCGGGCAGCCGCCCGGGTGTCGACCGGCGCACCGACGGGCGACCGGGCGGTGAGCGGGCGGTGAGCCGACGGGTACGACCGGCGCTCCCGGTCGTACCCGTGGCACGGTAGAGGCCGCCGCGGTGGCGGTCGACGAGGGTACGAAGGAGCACGCGTGACGCCCGAGGAGATCCTGGCCGCCGACCGGGCCCACGTCTGGCACCCGTACGCGGCGTTGCCGCCGGCGTACCCGCCCTACGTGGTGCACAGCGCCGAGGGCGTCCGGCTGCGGCTGGCCGACGGCCGGGAGTTGGTCGACGGGATGTCGTCCTGGTGGGCGGCGATCCACGGCTACCGGCATCCGGTGCTGGACGCTGCGGTCGTCGACCAGCTCGGCCGGATGAGCCACGTGATGTTCGGCGGGCTCACCCACGAGCCGGCGGTCCGGCTGGCCGGGACCCTGGTCGAGCTGGCACCGGACGGGTTGGAGCACGTCTTCCTGGCCGATTCGGGCTCGGTGTCGGTCGAGGTGGCGATCAAGATGTGCCTGCAGTACCAGCGGGCCACGGGCCGGCCGGAGCGTCGCCGGCTGGGCACCTGGCGGGGCGGATACCACGGTGACACCTTCCATCCGATGAGCGTCTGCGACCCCGAGGGTGGGATGCACCATCTCTGGGGGGAGGCGCTGCCCCGGCAGGTCTTCGCCCCGGTGCCCCCCGGTGGCTTCGCCGACCCGCCCGACCCGGCGTACGTGACGGCGTTGACCGACGCCGTCACCCGGCACGCCGACGAACTGGCCGCGGTGATCGTGGAGCCGGTGGTGCAGGGTGCCGGCGGGATGCGCTTCCACCACCCGGGGTACCTGCGGGTGCTGCGCGAGGTGACCCGCGCGCACGGGGTGTTGCTGATCTTCGACGAGATCGCCACCGGGTTCGGTCGGACCGGGACGATGTTCGCCGCCGAGCATGCCGGGGTGACCCCTGACGTGCTCTGTGTCGGCAAGGCGCTGACCGGTGGCTACCTCACCCTGGCGGCGGCGCTGTGCACCCCGGAGGTGGCCTGGGGCATCGCCGCCGACGGAGTGCTCGCGCACGGCCCGACTTTCATGGGCAACCCGTTGGCCTGTGCGGTCGCCAATGCCTCTCTGGAGCTGCTACAGGCCGGCGACTGGGCCTCCGAGGTGGCGCGGGTGGGTGCGGGGCTACGCGTCGGTCTGGAGCCGTTGCGGGGGGCGCCGGGCGTGGCGGACGTCCGGGTGCTGGGCGCGATCGGCGTGGTGCAGGTGGACCGCGAGGTGGACGTGGCGGCGGCGACGGCTGCCGCCGTGGCCCGGGGCGTGTGGCTGCGCCCCTTCCGTGACCTGGTGTACGCCATGCCGCCGTACCTGACCGGGGACGCGGACGTGGCCCTGATCGCGGCCGGGATCGCCGCTGCGGTCGAGGCCGGCTGATGCCGGGCGGGGGAGGGAGCGGACCGGGGTGGCGACCGCCGCCACGGTCGGTGGAGACGAGAACAGGAGCATCTATGGAGACCTTCGGAACCCGACTGCACCGCGCGGTGGCGGAGCGTGGGCCGCTCTGCGTGGGCATCGACCCGCACCCCGGACTGCTGGCCCGCTGGGGTCTGCCGGACGACGTCAGCGGCTTGGAGCGGTTCGCCCGGACCGTCGCGGAAGCGCTCGGTGACCGGGTTGCGGTGATCAAGCCCCAGTCGGCCTTCTTCGAGCGATTCGGGAGCCGGGGAGTGGGGATTCTTGAGTCAACTATCCGACAGTTACGCGAGGCTGGCGCGCTCGTTCTTCTCGACGTCAAGCGCGGCGACATCGGTTCGACGGTCGCGGCGTACGCCTCCGCGTACCTTGATCCATCCAGCCCGCTGTATGTCGACGCCGTCACCGCGAGCCCCTACCTGGGAGTAGGTTCGCTGGCCCCGATGTTCGAGTCTGCCGCCGCGCACGGCGGTGGAGTGTTCGTGTTAGCGCTCACCTCGAACCCCGAAGGAGCCGAGGTGCAGCGTGCGGTCACCTCCGGTGGGCGTACCGTCGCACAGCTTGTTATCGATGAGATTTCGCAGCTCAACAGGGGTGCGGAGCCGCTCGGCAGCTTCGGATTGGTGGTCGGCGCGACCATCGGCGACACCGGCCACGACCTGTCCCGGGTCAATGGCCCGCTGCTCGCTCCGGGGCTCGGCGCGCAGGGCGCGACGGCGACGGATCTACCGATCGTGTTCGGTTCGAGCCTCTCCGCAGTGCTGCCGTCGTACTCCCGGGAGGTGCTCGACGCGGGCCCCGACGCCGACGCGCTGCGCGCCGCGGCGGACCGTGTGGCGGCCGACTGCCGGCACATTCTGGCTGCCGAAACTGACTGACGGCTCGGTCACTTTACGTTGATCATCGCGCGTCCACGTTGCCGAAAGCTCCGCCGAACGCTAGTTTTCCCCGCGCTGGGAACCACGGACCCCTTTGGTTTTCAGCGACACCACGTTTCACAGAGCGACGGTGCGTTCCGCCCGTCGCGATAGGGACCTGAGGAGAACTGGTGCCGCTCCCGTCACTGACCCCCGAGCAGCGCGCTGCCGCGCTGGAAAAGGCCGCGGAGATCCGCAAGGCCCGTGCTGAGCTGAAGGAGCAGCTCAAGCAGGGCAAGACCACCCTGGCCGCCGTCCTTGCGCGAGCCGAGTCCGACGACGTCGTCGGCAAGCTCAAGGTGTCGGCCGTGCTGCAGGCGATGCCGGGTATCGGCAAGATCCGGGCCACCCAGATCATGGAGAAGCTCAAGATCGCCGACAGCCGCCGCCTGCGTGGTCTGGGCGAGCAGCAGCGTAAGGCGCTGCTTGGAGAGTTCGCCGCCAACTGACCGCCGCAGCAGGTAGAAACAAGCGGTGAGCACGGATGGCGAGGCGTGCCCGGCGGCGCGGCTCACCGTCCTGACCGGACCTTCGGGTGCCGGTCGGGGCGGTGTGGTCGACGCGGTCCGGGCGCGTTCTCCGTCCGTGTGGGTGCCGGTTCCGGTGACCACCCGGCCGCGTCGCCAGGGCGAGTCCGACGGCGTCGACCGGCTCTTTCGGGAGCCGGCCGAGTTCGATCGGATGATTGCCGCGGGCGAGCTTCTCGAGTGGTCCCGGGCCGGCCCGTACCGCCGGGGCACCCCGCGCGCCCCGGTGACCGACCGACTGGCGCGGGGGCGGCCGGTGCTGCTCCCGCTGGACCTGCCCGGCGCGCTCGCCGTCCACGCGGCCCTGCCGCAGGCCCGCCTGGTGCTGCTGACGCCGCCGGGACACCATCCGGCCCCGGCCCTGGCGATCCTCGCCGAGCGCACCGTGCACCACGACCGCACCGAGCGCGCCGCCGCTGAGCTGGTAAGCTTGCTCGGTTCGTCCTAATCTGGCTTGCGTCCGACCGCAGATCCGTCCGACCGCAGACCCGTCCGACCGCAGACCATGTTCGAGCGACCAGCTGCGCTCGCGCGGACACCTTCAGACGTAGAGGTATTTCGTGGGATCCATCGCCAACCCCGAGGGCATCACCAACCCGCCGATCGACGAGCTGCTCGAGAAGACCACCTCGAAGTACGCGCTGGTGATCTTCGCCGCCAAGCGCGCCCGTCAGGTCAACGCCTACTACAGCCAGCTCGGTGAGGGCCTGCTCGAGTACGTCGGCCCACTCGTGGAGACCACCCCGCAGGAGAAGCCGCTCTCCATCGCCATGCGCGAGATCAACGCGGGCCTGCTCACCGCCGAGCCGACCGACCAGCCGTAATCCCCCGTACCCCGATGTCCGCCGAGATCGTGCTCGGAGTCGGCGGTGGCATCGCCGCCTACAAGGCGTGTGAGCTGCTGCGACTCCTTACCGAGTCGGGCCACCGGGTCCGGGTCGTGCCGACCGCGTCGGCGCTCCGCTTCGTCGGGGCGCCGACCTGGGCGGCGCTGTCCGGGCAGCCGGTCGCCGACGACGTCTGGTCCGAGGTCCACGAGGTCCCGCACGTCCGGCTCGGCCAGCGGGCCGACCTGGTGGTGGTAGCGCCGGCCACGGCCGACCTGCTCGCCCGGGCCGCCCACGGACTCGCCGACGACCTGCTCACCAACACCCTGCTCACCGCCCGCTGCCCGGTGGTGCTCGCGCCGGCGATGCACACCGAGATGTGGGAGCACCCGGCCACCGTCGCCAACGTGGCCACCCTGCGGGCCAGGGGCGTCCGGGTGATCGAACCCGCCGTCGGCCGGCTCACCGGCGCCGACAGCGGCAAGGGTCGGCTGCCCGACCCGGCCGAGATCTTCGCGGTCGCCCGTCGGGCCCTCGCCCGGGGCGTCGACGCCCCCGCCGACCTCGCGGGTCGACATCTGGTGGTCACCGCCGGCGGCACCCGGGAACCCCTCGACCCGGTCCGGTTCCTCGGCAACCGCTCCTCCGGTAAACAGGGTTACGCGTTCGCCCGCGCGGCCGTCGCCCGCGGTGCCCGGGTCACCCTGATCGCCGCCAACGTGTCGCTGGCCGACCCGGCCGGGGCCGACCTGGTCCGGGTGGGCACCACCGAGGAGCTGCGCACGGCGACCCTGGCCGCCGCCGCCGATGCCGACGCGGTGGTGATGGCGGCGGCACCGTCGGACTTCCGACCGGCGACCTACGCGACTGGCAAGATCAAGAAGTCGGACGACGGCAGTGCGCCGACCATCGCCCTCGTCACCAACCCGGACATCGCCGCCGAGTTGGGCCGACACCGCCGTCCGGAGCAGGTGCTGGTGGTGTTCGCCGCCGAGACCGGCGACGCCGAGGCCAACGGCCGGGCCAAACTCGCCCGGAAACGGGCTGACCTCGTCGTCGTCAACGAGGTCGGCGTCGACAAGGTCTTCGGTGCCGAGACCAACGCGGCCACCGTGATCGGCACCGACGGTGCCGTGCACCGGCTGCCCGAGCAGGCCAAGGAGGACCTGGCCGACCGTGTCTGGGACCTCGTGCTCGCCCGGTGGGCGAACCGGTCCTGAACGGTGGATGCCGACTCGCCCGGTCGTGAGCGGTACGCGAGGGTGACTAGACTGCTGCGGAACGATTATCTTAAGAGCTTAGGAGTGCCGTGACACGCCGCCTCTTCACGTCCGAATCGGTCACGGAAGGCCACCCGGACAAGATCGCAGACCAGATCAGCGACGGGATCCTCGACGCCCTGCTCACCCAGGACCCGCACAGCCGGGTGGCGGTCGAAACGCTGATCACCACCGGTCAGGTCCACGTCGCCGGCGAGGTGACCACCAAGGCGTACGCCGACATCCCCACCATCGTCCGCGAGACGATCCTCGGCATCGGGTACGACTCGTCGAAGAAGGGCTTCGACGGCGCCTCCTGTGGCGTCAGCGTCTCCATCGGCGCCCAGTCGCCCGACATCGCGCAGGGCGTCGACAACGCCTTCGAGCTGCGGACCGGGGCGTCGGAGAGCGCGCTTGACGCGCAGGGCGCCGGCGACCAGGGCATGATGTTCGGCTTCGCCTGCTCCGAGACGCCGGAGCTGATGCCGCTGCCGATCGCGCTGGCGCACCGGCTGGCCCGGCGACTGTCCGCGGTGCGCAAGGACGGGACCATCCCCTACCTGCGGCCGGACGGCAAGACCCAGGTCACCATCGAGTACGAGGGGCTGCGCCCGGTCCGGTTGAACACCGTCGTGGTGTCCAGCCAGCACGCTGCGGACATCTCGCTGGACTCGCTGCTCACCCCGGACGTGCGTGACCACGTCATCGCTCCGGAGCTGGAGAGCCTGGGGCTGGACACCGACGGATACCGGTTGCTGGTCAACCCGACCGGCCGGTTCGAGATCGGCGGCCCGATGGGTGACGCCGGGCTGACCGGTCGGAAGATCATCGTCGACACCTACGGCGGGTACGCCCGGCACGGTGGCGGCGCGTTCTCCGGCAAGGATCCGTCCAAGGTGGACCGCTCCGCCGCGTACGCGATGCGCTGGGTGGCCAAGAACGTGGTCGCCGCCGGCCTGGCCGAGCGCTGCGAGGCGCAGGTCGCCTACGCGATCGGCAAGGCCCACCCGGTCAGCCTCTTCATCGAGACCTTCGGCACCGAGACCGTGCCGGTGGCGGCGATCGAGAAGGCGGTCGGCGAGGTCTTCGACCTGCGCCCGGCGGCCATCATCCGGGACCTGAACCTGCTCCGGCCGATCTACCGGCAGACCGCCGCCTACGGCCACTTCGGCCGTGAGCTGCCGGATCTGACCTGGGAGAGCACCGACCGGGCCGCCGACCTGAAGTCGGTAGCGGGCGCCTGACCGGCACCACGCCCAGCGACCGGCGACCCGCGGAAGGGTCGCCGGTCGCTCGGGTTTGTGTGGACGTCCCGCTGCCGCACCTCGACCGGCCCTTCGACTACCTGGTCCCCGCCGGCCTGGCCGCCGACGCGGTCCCCGGGGTGCGGGTCAAGGTCCGCTTCGCCGGCCAACTGGTCGACGGCTGGCTGCTGGAACGTGTCGACGCCTCGGCGCACGGCGGCAGGCTCGCGTACCTGGAGAAGGTGGTCTCCGCGGAGCCGGTGCTGGCCCCCGAGGTGGCCCGGCTGGCCCGGGCGGTCGCCGACCGGTACGCCGGCAGCCTGGCCGACGTGCTCCGGCTGGCCGTCCCGCCCCGACACGCCCGGGTCGAGAAGGAACCCCGCACTACCCCTGATCCGGCTGCCACCGCTCCGGCTGCCACCGCTCCGGGCGGTGGTGCGGCGGTGCCCCCGGGCCGGGCCGCGGTCGACCCGCGCGGGTGGCGGGACTACCCCGCCGGGCCGGCCTACCTGTCGGCGCTCGCCGACGGGCGGGCACCCCGGGCGGTCTGGTCGGCGCTGGCCGGGGAGGACTGGGCGGCCCGGTACGCCGACGCGGTCGCCGCCGCCGTCGCCGGTGGTCGGGGTGCGGTGGTGGTGGTGGCCGACGCCCGGGACCTCGACCGCCTCGACGCGGCGCTGACCGCGTTGCTCGGCCCGGGTCGGCACGTGACCCTCTCCGCCGCGCTCGGCCCGGCCCGTCGTTACCGCGCCTTCCTGGCCGCCCGGCGGGGCGAGGTTCCGGTGGTGATCGGCACCCGGGCCGCCATGTTCGCCCCGATGGACCGGCTCGGTCTGGTGGCGATCTGGGACGACGGGGACGACCTGCACGCCGAGCCGCGTGCGCCCTACCCGCACGCCCGCGAGGTGCTGCTCACCCGGGCCCGGCTCGCCGAGGCCGCCGCCCTGGTCGGTGGCTGGACCCGGACCGCCGAGGGGCAGTTGCTGGTGGAGACCGGGTGGGCCCGCGAGGTGGTCGCGGAGCGGGCGACCCTGCGGGCGCGTACCCCGGCCATCGCCCCGACCGGGGACGACCCGCAACTGGCCCGCGATCCGGGGGCGGCGACGGCCCGGCTGCCCAGCCTGGCCTGGACCACCGCCCGGGACACCCTGCGTACGGACGCTCCGGTGCTGGTCCAGGTGCCCCGCCGGGGCTACCTGCCCTCGGTCTCCTGCGCCGACTGCCGGACCCCGGCCCGCTGCCCGCACTGCGCCGGCCCGCTGGCGCTGCGCGCCGCCGACGCCCCGCCGGCCTGCCGCTGGTGCGGCCGGGTCACCGCCGCGTACACCTGCCCGCAGTGCGGTGGGCGGCGGCTGCGGGCGGCGGTCACCGGTGCCCGACGAACCGCCGAGGAGCTGGGTCGGGCCTTCCCGGGGGTGCCGGTGCGCACCTCGGGCCGCGACGAGGTGCTGGCCGACGTCCCGGCCGGCGCCGGACTGGTCATCGCCACCCCCGGCGCCGAACCGGTGGCCGAGGGTGGCTACGGCGCGGTGCTGCTGCTGGACTCCTGGGCGTTGCTCACCCGGGCCGACCTGCGGGCCGGCGAGGAGACCCTGCGGCGGTGGCTCTCCGCCGCGGCCCTGGCCAGACCCGCCCCGGCCGGTGGGAAGGTGGTGGTGGTCGCCGACGGCGCGCTGGCCCCGGTGCAGGCGCTGCTGCGCTGGGATCCGGGCTGGTTCGCCGCCCGGGAGTTGGCCGAGCGGCGGGAGCTGGGTTTCCCGCCGGCGGTGAAGATGGCAAGCGTCACCGGCGGCGCGGAGGCGGTGGCCGACCTGCTGGCGCAGGCCCGGCTGCCCGACGGGGCGGAGGTGCTCGGCCCGGTCCCCGCCGACCAGGACCGGGAGCGCATGCTGGTCCGGGTGCCCCGGTCCCGGGCCGCCGCGCTGGCCGAGGCGCTGCACACCGCCGCCGGGGTACGCAGCGCCCGCCGGGCCGCCGAACCGGTCCGCCTCCAGGTCGATCCGCTGAGCCTTTTCTGAGTCGCCAGTCAGTTCGGTCGAGCCCCTGGCCAGCCCGCCGTCGCACCCCGGGTACGGCGGGCGCGGGAGGCCTGCGTGATAGCATCGCCCGTCATACCCGGGCGCACGGATGGCGCGACGAAGACGGGAACGCGTCGGGCCGACGCCAGATCGATGATGTCAAGCAGCCGGTGAGCAGGGGTGGACCAGTGGTGACCGTTCGTCAGTCGATCGTCTTCAACGGTGACCTCGGCAGCGGCAAGAGCACCGTCTCCGTCGAGATCGCCAAGCGGCTGGGCCTGCGCCGGGTCAGCGTCGGTGATCTCTACCGGCAGATGGCGCAGGAGCGGCAGATGACCGCGCTCCAGCTCAACCTGCACGCCGAGCTGGACCAGGCCGTCGACGGCTACGTCGACCAGCTCCAGCGGAACATCGCCGCCTCGGGCGAGTCGCTGGTGATGGACTCCCGGCTGGCCTGGCACTTCTTCACCGACGCCCTCAAGGTGCACATGATCACCGAGCCGGCCGAGGCGGCCCGGCGGGTGCTGCTGCGCCCCTCCGGCCCGGCCGAGAGCTACACCTCGCTGGCCGAGGCGGAGGCCAAGCTGCGCGAGCGCAGCGAGAGCGAGCGGAACCGGTTCATCCTCCGGTACGGCGTCGACAAGGCCAGACTGCGCAACTACGACCTGGTCTGCGACACCACCCGGGCCTCCGCCGAGGAGGTCATCACGCACATCGTCGACGCGTACGAGGGCCGGCTCGGCGTCGACGTGCTGCGCGACGCCCCGCCGCTGCTGCTGCTCGACCCGGCCCGGGTCTATCCGACCGAGGACGTCGCCACCCTGCGCGGGCTGGGGGAGTCCGAGTTCGTCGGCGAGCTGGCGGCGGCAGGTGACGAGGCCCTCGAACCGCTGCGGATCGGCTTCACCGGCGAGTACTTCTTCGTCGTCGACGGGCACCGCCGGCTCAGCGCCGCGCTGCGCAACGGCTTCCCGCTGGTGCCCGCGCAGCTCGTCGCCGAGGTGGACGAGCCGGTCGTCGGGGGGATGAGCGCGGTCGACTACTTCGCCGCCCAGGTCCGCCCGAGCCTCGTCCACGACTGGGAGGCCGCCCACGGCACCCGGCTCCCGCTGCCCGCGCACGCCCTGCTCGGCGGGGACGCGGTGCTGGCCGGTGAGCCGGGCGCCAGCGCCTGACCCCGGTGCCCGCTGCCTGACCCTGCCGCCGGCGGCGACCCGTCCCCGGCGGTGGCGTGCCGTCCCCGGCGGCACGGCCTAGTCCCGGGAACGGCGGCCCTGTTCCGGCGCATCGCGGTACGCGGGGCGGTGCCGCCTTCGACACTCCGTAGACTGGTACGGCACCATGCCGTCCCGATGAAGGAGCCACCCCGCGTGACCGTCCAGCCCATCCGTCTGTTCGGGGATCCGGTGCTGCGCACGCCGGCCGATCCGGTCGTCGACTTCGACGTCGAGCTGCGTAGGCTCGTCGCCGACCTCACCGACACGATGCGTGACCGCGGCGGTGCCGGACTGGCCGCCCCCCAGCTCGGCGTGGGTCTGCGGGTCTTCACCTTCGAGGTGGACGACGTGCTCGGCCACCTGGTCAACCCGGTGCTGGAGTTCCCCGACACCGAGGAGCAGGACGGCCCGGAGGGCTGTCTGTCGATTCCCGGGCTCTACTTCGACACCAAGCGCCGGCAGAACGTGATCGCCAAGGGCTTCAACGGCTACGGCGACCCGTTGCAGATCGTCGGCACCGGGCTGATGGCCCGCTGTGTCCAGCACGAGACCGACCACCTCGACGGGGTGCTCTTCCTCGACCGGTTGGACCCGGCCGGGCGCAAGGAGGCGATGAAGGCGATCCGCCAGGCCGACTGGTACGACGCCGCCGCCCCGCCCACGGTCAAGGTCAGCCCGCACGCCGCCAACAGTCCCTTCGGTCTGGGTCGGTGACCGGCCGATGCGTGTGATCTTCGCCGGTACGCCGGCCGTCGCCGTCCCCGCCCTGGCCGCCGTGCACGCCTCCGGGCACGAGCTGGTGGCCGTGGTCACCCGCCCCGACGCGCCCGCCGGTCGGGGCCGGGGCGTGGTCCGCTCGCCCGTCGGCGCCTGGGCCGACGAGCACGGCGTCGAGGTGCTCACCCCGGCCCGCCCTCGGGAGCCGGAGTTCCTCGACCGGCTGGGTGCGCTGGCACCCGACTGCGTGCCGGTGGTCGCGTACGGCGCGCTGGTGCCCCCGGCGGCGCTGGAGATCCCCCGGTTCGGCTGGATCAACCTGCACTTCTCGCTGCTGCCCGCCTGGCGGGGCGCGGCCCCCGTGCAGCACGCGGTGCTGCACGGCGACGGGCTCACCGGGGCCAGCGTCTTCCAACTGGAGCAAGGGCTGGACACCGGTCCGGTCTACGGCACGCTCACCGACGAGATCCGCCCCACCGACACCTCCGGCGACCTGCTGGAACGCCTCGCCCACTCCGGTGCCGGGCTGTTGGTGGCCGTCCTGGACGCCATCGAGGCGGGCACCGCCCGGGCCGAGCCGCAGCCCGCCGACGGCGTTTCACTGGCCCCGAAGCTGACCGTGGAGGACGCCCGGGTGCGCTGGACCGACCCGGCCTTCGCGGTGGACCGTCGGATCCGCGCCTGCACCCCGGCCCCCGGCCCGTGGACGACCTTCCGGGGCGACCGGGTCAAGCTCGGGCCGGTGACCCCGGTCGGCAACGGCCCCGATCTGAAAGCTGGAGAACTGTTGGTGGAGAAGACCCGCGTGTTGACCGGCACGGCGACCGTGCCGGTGCAGCTCGGTGAGGTGCGCGCGGCGGGCAAGAAGGCCATGCCGGCGACCGACTGGGCGCGTGGCGTCCGGGTGGGCGTCGGGGAGGAGCTCGCATGACCGGGCCGACGCGACGGCCCGAGCGCCCCGCCGACGGTGCGCGGCGCGAGCAGCGTGGTGACGACCGGCGGTCGGAGCGGCCTTCCGGTGGCTTCCGGGGTGACCGCACCGCCCGCACCGGCGGATGGGGGGACCGGGGCGGTGCCGACCGGCGGCCCGGCCGACCGGTCCGACCGGCGGTGGACCTGCCCCGGTACGCGGCGTACCAGGCGGTCGCGGCGGTGCACCGCGACGACGCGTACGCCAATCTGGTGCTGCCGGCGATCCTGCGCGAGGAGGGGCTGACCGGTCGGGACGCCGCCTTCGCCACCGAGCTGACCTACGGCACCCTGCGTCAGCTCGGCACCCTGGACACGATCCTCACCGCCGCAGCCGGCCGGGACGTCGAGCGGATCGACCCGCCGGTACGCGACGCGCTACGGCTCGGGGCCTACCAGTTGCTGCACACTCGGGTGCCGGCGCACGCCGCCGTGTCGTCCACGGTGGACCTGGTCCGGACGGTCGGACCGGGCGCCACCGGCTTCGCCAACGCGGTGCTGCGCGAGGTGGCCGGCCAGGACCTGGACGCCTGGGTGACGAAGCTCGCCCCGACGATGGCGGCCGACCCGATCGGCCACCTGGCCGTCACCTACAGCCACCCGCAGTGGATCGTGCGGGCCTTCGCCGACGCCCTCGACGGTGACCTGGGCGAGGTCACCCGCCTGTTGATCGAGGACAACGAGCGCCCGCCGGTGCATCTGTGCGTGCGCCCCGGTCGGGCCGACCCGGTCGAGCTGGCCGACGAGGTCGGCGGCGCCCCCGGCGCGTTCTCCCCGTACGCGGTCTACCTTGCCGGCGGTGCCCCCGGTGACCTGCCGGCGCTAGCCGACGGTCGGGCGCACGTGCAGGACGAGGGTTCCCAGTTGGTGGCGCACGTGCTGGCGACGGCGCCGCTGGACGGCCCTGACGGTCGCTGGCTGGACCTGTGCGCCGGCCCCGGCGGCAAGGCCGGGCTGCTCGGTGCGCTCGCCGCGCAGCGGGACGCCCGGTTGACCGCGGTGGAGATCTCGGAGCACCGGGCCCGGCTGGTCGAACAGGCCACGCGGGGGTTGCCGGTGAACGTGCTGCACACCGACGGCCGGACCGTCGGGGCGGATCCCAAGCTGCCCGAAGGACACTTCGACCGGGTGCTGGTCGACGCCCCGTGCACCGGGCTCGGTTCGCTGCGTCGCCGGCCGGAGTCGCGCTGGCGGCGGCAGCCGTCGGACCTGCCACCGCTGACCCGGCTGCAGCGGGAACTGCTCACCGCCGCGCTGCGGGCGACCCGCCCGGGTGGTCTGGTCGCCTACGTCACCTGCTCCCCGCACACCGTGGAGACGCACGTGACGGTCACCGAGGCCGCCCGCCGCGCCGGGGTCCCGGCGGACTTCGTCGACGCCCGCCCGCTGCTACCACCCGGCATGCCCGGCCTGGGCGACGGCCCCACCGTGCAACTCTGGCCCCACCGCCACGGCACCGACGCCATGTTCCTGGCCCTCCTCCGCCGCACCTGACCCACCCCCGCCCCGCCCCGCCCC
>NZ_JBTMMT010000108.1:0-14540 GCF_055517075.1 Micromonospora sp. DSM 43699 | reverse complement strand
GTTAGGCGGTGGCGTAGCAGGTGACTGTGGAGAGGTCCAGGGGGAAACGGACCGGGGTGTTGCCGAACAGCAGTGTCGAGGCGCGCGATCCGGCTCGGCGGATCGCGTCGACGACCGCGTCGGCGCGCTCGGCGGGACAGTGCACGATGACCTCGTCGTGCTGGAAGAAGACCAGTTCGCCGCCGGCTCCGGCCGGTTCGCCGCCGACCGCGGCCAGTTCGCCCCGGAGCGTGGCGAGCAGCGTCGATGCCCACTCGGCGGCGGTGGCCTGGATGACGAAGTTCCGGGTGAACCGGCCCCGGGACCGGGCCGCCCGGGCCCGGGGCGAGCGCGGATCCGACCCGACGTCCGGGTCCGACGGGACGTCGTCGCCGCCGCCGAGACCCGCCGTCCCCGGCGGGCAGGTCCGGCCGAGCCAGGAGCGGACCAGGCCGCCCGCCTCGCCGGTGCGGGCCGCCGCCTCCAGGTAACCGAAGGCGGTCGGATAGCTGCGCTTGAGCACCGCCAGGGCGGGCAGCGCCGCCCCACCGGTCTGCCCGTACATCGCGCCGAGCAGGGCGAGCTTGGCGCGTGCGCGGTCACCACCGAAGGAATCCCGGGCCAGCGCCGCATAGAGATCACCGGCCGCACCGGCGGTGGCCAACCGGGCGTCGCCGGAGACCGCGGCGAGCACCCGGGGCTCCAGCTGACCGGCGTCGGCCACCACCAGTCGCCAGCCCGGATCGGCCACCACCGCCCGACGGATCACCTTGGGGATCTGCAACGCGCCGCCGCCCCGGGTCGCCCACCGGCCGGAGACCACCCCGCCGGGGACGTACTCCGGCCGGAACCGGCCGTCGCGGACCCAGGCGTCCCGCCAGGCCCAGCCGTGCGCCGTCCAGATCCGGTAGAGCTCCTTGTATTCGAGCACCAGCGGCACGGCCGGGTGGTCGACGCCGCGCAGCACCCAGGCCCGGGTGTTCGGCAGCTCCACGCCGACCCGGGCGAACGCGCGCAACAGCTCGGCCGGGGAGTCGGTGTGCAGTTGCCGGACACCGAGGGCCTCGGCGATCCGGGCGGACAGCTCGGCCAGCCGCCGGGGCGGCCCACCCACCGGGGACGGCTCACCCAGCAGCTCAGCGAGGAGCGCGTCGTGCACGTCTGCCCGCCAGGGCAGCCCGGTGGCGGCCATCTCGACCGCGACCAGCGCGCCGGCCGACTCGGCCGCGACCAGCAGCCGGAACCGGCCCGGCGGCGCGGTGGCGGCGACCCGGGCGAGCTGGTCGGCGTACACCCGGGTCAGGGCGTCGATGCCGGGGGCCGGCGGGCCGGGAACGGCCTCGAAGAGCGCGGCCTGGCCGTGGCCGGGCGGCGCGGGCGGCCGGGGCGGCGGGTCGGGTGGGACGGCGGCCCCGACCAGCCGGGCGTACGCGGCAGCCAGCGAGCGCGGCTCGCCCCACCGGCCGGCGTGCCCCAGCAGCAGCGCCTCGGTCAGCTCGACGTCGTGGCAGCGCTCGACCCGCACCCCGGCGCGCAGCAGGGCCGGATAGCTCGCCGCGCCGGACGACCACACCCAGCGCGGGCGCTCGGCCGCCTCGCGGACGGCGACGGCCCCGGGCAGGTCGTCGACCACCTCGGCGGGCCCGACCGGTAGGCCGGCGTCGTCCAGCGGCCGGAGCACTCCACCGCCCCGCTCGCCTGCCACCACCGCCACCGCCACCGCCACGCCCCGATTCTGCCCCGTCCCTGTGACACCCCCCGGCGCGCTCCCGCCCGGCCAGCAGCTCAGGCCACCGGTCGTCGTCACCAACGGGCGTGGACCGCCGGCCGGGACGAGCAGGCGAGACGAGCAGGCGAGACGGACGGGGCGAGACGGGCAGGCGGGCGGGCGAGACGGAACGAGGCAGGACGGGGCGGGCGGCGCCCGACGGGACGGGACGGCGGCCCCCGACGGACGAGGCAGGACGGGGGATGGAGCGGAGGTGATATCGCGCGGAGGTCGGTATGCCACTGAGGCATATTTATGCCTCAGTGGCATACCGACCTCCGGGCATCTGGTGTCTGCCCTGCACGAGGCCGGACGTTCGCCGCCACCTCGACCACGGACGGGCAGACCACCACCACCTCGGCCACCGACCGCCCAAACCCCCGCCACCTCGGCGACGGGCTGGCCAAACCCGTCGCCGGGGCGGGCTACTTCACCGCGCCGGAGGTCAGGCCGGACTGGATCTGCCGCTGGAAGATCGCGTACACGATGATCATGGGGAGGATGGCGATGGTCAGGGCGGCGAACAGGCCGGACCAGTCGGCCTCGTAGCCGGCGTTGACCGAGATGTCGGCGATGCCCTGGGTGAGCACCCACTTGTCCTTGGCGTTGGAGAGCAGCACCAGGGGTAGCTGGTACTGCGCCCACTGCCCGATGATGTTGAAGATCGCCACGCTGATCAGGCCCGGCTTCGCCATCGGCAGCATCACCTGGAAGAACAGCCGGGTGTGCGAGCAGCCGTCGATCATGCCGGCCTCGGCCACCGAGTTCGGCAGCGTCCGGAAGAACGCGGCCAGGAAGAAGATGGTGAACGGCAGCGAGTAGGCGATGTAGACCAGGATCACGCCGGTGTGGGTGTCCAGCAGGCCCAGGTTGCGGACCACGAAGAACAGCGGCACCAGCGCCAGGAAGACCGGGAAGGCCAACCCGGAGACGAACAGGTAGTAGATCGCCCGGTTGCCCCGGAACCTGTACCGGGCCAGCACGTACGCCGCCATCGAGCCGAGCAGCATGGTGCCGAAGGTGCTGCACGACACCACGAAGACGCTGTTGAGGAAGTACCGGCCGATGTGCGCCTTGGTCCAGGCCCGGCCGAAGTTCTCCCAGCGTAGCTCCGCCGGCAGTGTCCACGGGCTGCTGAAGATCTCGCCGGTGTTCTTGAACGCGGCCAGGAACGTCCAGAGGATCGGCACGATGACGATCACCGCCCAGACGGCGAGCGCCAGCTGACCGAGCCCGCTGAACAGTCGTACCTCATGCTGCTCTCGCCGGGCCCGGCGGGCGGGGGTGGCGGGCCGACCCGGCGGGGTGTCCGCCGAGGTCGGCGGCAGCGTCGTCTGTGCGGCCATCTCAGTACTCCACGCTTTCCCGCTTGGTCAACCGCAGCGTCAGCGCCGCGAACGTGAGGGTGAGGAAGAACAGCGCCACGCCCATCGCCGAGGCGTAGCCGTACTTCGAGTAGACGAAGGCGTTGCGGTAGATCTCCATCGCCAGCACCGTCGTCGCGCCGTCCGGGCCGCCGCCGTCCACCGAGAGCACCGCGACGATGGCGAACGCGTCGAACGCGGCGATGCCGAGATAGACCCAGGCGACCTGGAGGGTGTCCCAGAGCAGCGGCAGGGTGACCCGGAAGAAGAGCATCACCTTGCTCGCCCCGTCCATCTCGGCCGCCTCGTAGATCTCGCCCGGGATGGCGGACATCCCGGCCGAGAAGAGCACCACGTAGAAGCCGACCGCCTGCCAGACCAGCACCGCGATGATCGACCACAGGGCCAGGTTCGGCCGGATCAGGAACAGCACCGGATCCAGGCCGAACTTCATCAGCACACCGTTGATCAGGCCGGACTCGTTGGGTCGGTACACCATCTGGAACAGCACAGCGATGATGGCCACCGCCAAAACCTGGGGGAAGAAGAACACCACCCGGTAGAACGCCGCCCCCCTGACCCCCTGCCGCTGACCGCCCACGCTGCGTCCGCCCACGTTGAGCAGGAAGGCGAAGAACAGCGCGATGGCGATCGTGATCAGCGGCAGGGCAAGCAGCAGTACGCCGTGGTGCTGGACCGCCTGCCAGAAGCGCCCGTCGTCGAGCAGCCGCCGGTAGTTGTCGAAGCCCACCCACTGCGGGGCGGACAGCCCCCGCCAGTTGGTCATCGAGATCTGGAACGCCTGCGCGTACGGTGCGATGACGAAGACCACGTACAGCGTGACCGGGGCGAAGAGGAACCCGATCACGAACGGATACTTGCCGTGCCGCATGATCCCGCTACTCCGATCGGTCAGCGCGTGAACTTGGCGACGGAGCTGTCCTTCTTGATGGCGTCGGCCCGCTTCTGGATCCGCTCCACGAAGGCGTCCGCCTTGATCCGGCCGAACATCAGCTCGTTGGTGGCGGTCCGCGCCTCCGTGTCGAGCTCCTTGTACCAGCCGTCGAAGTACAGGTTGAACACGTCCTTGCCGGCGGCGGCGAGGGCTGCCTGCGAGCTGGCCACCCCCGGCGGGAAGGCGAAGCCGGCGCTGCCGGCGGTGACCACCGTCGGGGCCTTGACCACCTCGGTGAAGCCCTTCGCCCCGGCGACCGAGAGCATCTGACGCATGTACTCCAGACCACCGCGCGGGTTCTTGCTCTTGGCCGAGACGAAGTAACCCTCACCGGCGGTGGCGCGTACCGCGGTGCCCGGCAGCTTGTCCGAGCCGGACAGGCTCGGCACCGGCATCAGCTGGTAGTCGAAGCCGGCCGGCGTGTCCTTCTTCTGCTCACCCTCCAGCCAGTCGCCACTGGGGTAGAGGGCCAGCTTGTACTGGTTCTGCCGCAGCTGCACGTCGGTGTGCTTGAGCCCCTCGAAGCTCTTGTCGACGTACTTCGCGCCGATCTCGGCCCACGCCTCGGCGGCCTGCTTGACGGCGTCCTGCTGCCAGGCGCCGTCCTCCAGGTTGTCGATGTTCTTGAGCACGTCGGTGCCGCCGATCTTCGCGGCGTGGGTCAGGATCACGTTCCACTGGTAGTAGGCCGCGTTCGCCCCGGCGTAGCCGTACGGGGTGATGCCCTTGGTCTTGATCTTGTCGAGCAGGGCGGTGAACTCCGACCAGTCCTTCGCCGGCGCCCAGCCGTTCTCCTTGAACAGCTTGCCCGAGTACCAGATGCCGAAGACGGTGGAGACGTAGTACAGGACGTACGGCTTGCCGTTGAACGAGCCGGCCTCGACGGTGCCGGGGACGACGGTGTCGCGGACCTTCTTGCTCGGGTCGTCGACCGACGGGGCGTCCCACAGCTCGGTGAGGTCCATCAGCTGCCCGTCGGCGACCAGCGAGCCGAAGTCGATCAGCTTCTCGCCGGAGTTGTTGACGAACTCCGGCGGGTTGCCCGAGGCGAACCGGGGCTGGAGCACTGTGGAGACCGCCTGGGTGGACTGGTGCTTGATCTCCGCCTTGGGGAACGCCTTCTTGTAGAGCGGCTCGTGCACGTCGGTGGCGTACTTCTCGCCGTAGCCGCCGTTGAAGATGACCACCTCCAGCGGGGCGTCCTCGGCGGCGCCGAGCGGGTTGGTGGCGCTCTTGGTGCCCTCCTCCGCCTTGGTGTTGTCGCCCTCGTCGGAGCCGCTTGTGGCGCAGGCGCCGAGCAGGCCGACCACCGGCGTGGCGAGCAGGCCCGCCGCGGCGGTACGACCCAACAGGCTCCGCCGGCTCAGCGGGGTCGGGTTCTCGGGGGTATTCGACATCGTCGTCTCTCCTTGGGTGTTCGGGTCAGGCGGTGCGCCGGAGACGCCCGGCGTACCGCGACTCGAGGGCGAGGTTGTGCGCGTCCCCACCGGGGACGTTGGCGGAGAGGTAGATAGGGGGTACCTCTCCGGCCTGGTGGAACCGTCGGACGACCTCCGCGGTCACCAGTTGCGCCAGCAGCGCCGAGGTGACCGAGGAGACCGCACAGACCGCGCCGCCGCCCTCCAGCGGCAGCAGTGCGTCGCCGTACGGGGCGCCGTTGTCCAGCACGACGTCGGCGAGGTCGGCGAGTCGGTGACCGGACGGGTGGCGGGGGGCGACCCGTGCGGTGTGTGCGACCGAGGTGACCGCGACCAGCGGGTGGCCGCGCCCGGTGACCAGCATCGCCAGCTCGACGACCGAGCCGTTGATGCCGGACTGGGAGGCGATCAGGAAGACGTCGGCCGGCTGCGGTCGGGCCAGCGGGTAGAGCTGGTGGGCCACAGCCGGGTCGCGTTCCAGCTTGGGGTCGGTGAGCACGTCGCGCGGGGCGTCGCCGTGCAGCACCAGGTCGTGCAGGCTGAGCCGGTTGGTGGGGACCAGACCGCCGGCGCGGGCCACCAACTCGGCGGCGAACGCCTCGGAGTGGCCCGCGCCGAAGGCGTGGAGCACCCCGCCGGCCCGCAGGCTGGTGGCGATCAGGTCGGCGGCCCGGCCGATCGCCTCGGCCTGGGAGTCGACCAGCCGGTCGAGGACGGGTCGGACGGCCCGTGCGTACCCCTGGGCGCTGATCATGAGGTGGTCCCCTTCGCGGCCTTGTGCCCGTCGACGGCCTGGGCGGTACGCCGGAAGGCCGCGTGGGCTCGGTCGTGGGTGCGCTGCGCCACGGCGATGTAGAGCAGGTCGAGCACGACGAGCTGGGGGTGCCGGGCGGACAGCGCGTCCGGCCGGAACGTGGTGGCCTGGCTGGCGGTGAGCAGGACGAGGTCGGCCAGCTCGGCCAGCGGGGAGCGCGGGAACCCGGTCAACGCCACGGTGGTGGCGCCCCGGCTGCCCGCCTCGGCAAGCATCTCGATGGTCTCCCGGGTCTGCCCGGTGTGCGAGATGCCCAACGCCACGTCGCCGACGCCGAGCAGGGCGGCGCTGGCCAGCCCCTCGTGCACGTCGCTCCAGGCCCACGCCGCCACCCCGATGCGGTGCAGGCTGAACTGCATCTCCTCGCCGACCAGTGCGCTGCCGCTGGCGCCGAAGATGTTGACCCGGGCCGCGCCGGCGATGGCCACCGCGGCCCGTTCCACCTCGGCGAGGTCGAGCAGGGTGGCGGTGTCATGCATGGCCCGGGTGTCGGCGGCCATGATCTGGTCGAGCACCCGGGCCAGCGGGTCGCCGGGCTGGATCTCCCGCCCGATGTCCACGGTCCAGCCGGCCGAGCGGGCCCGGCCGGTCTCGGAGGCGATGCCCAGCCGCAGGTCGGCGTAGCCGTCGAAGCCCATCGCCCGGCAGAACCGGGTGATCGTCGCCGGTGAGGTGCCGCTGCGTTCGGCCAGCTCGACGATGGTGGCGCGGGCCGCCGCCTCCGGGTCGCTGAGCACCTGCTCGGCGACCCGGCGCAACGCTCCCGTCAACTCCCCCGCGCCGGCCCGGACCCTGGCCAGCACCCCGTCGGTGCCCCGCCGGTCGACCGGCTCGGCATCGACCACAGCGGTTACCGCGGTGGTGTCCGCCTCATGCTCGGCCATCGACGCGCCTTTCGGAAAAGAGTGTTAACTGTTAGTGGTAAAAGTTCTTACTGAAGGGCCCTTCCTGTCAAGACCGTGGGCGAAGTTTTCAAACTGTTACCTGCCGCGCCGGTCCGCCACCGCCCACCGGTCTTGCCCTCGGGCACCGGGTCGACCAGCATGGACAGCACCCGCACCGCCGCGCCCCGGGAGGCCCGTGAGGACGTCCGACGCCGTCGTGGTCGGCCTCGACATCGGGGGTACGTCCACCCGGGCGACCGCCCTGACCCTCACCGGCGAACGCCTCGGCACCGGCCGGGCCGGCGGCGGGAACCCCACCAGCCACGGTGCCGACCGGGCCGCCGCCGAGCTGTCGGCCACGCTGCGGGAGGCACTGCGCGAGGTCGATCCGGCCCGGGTCCGCGCCGGGGCCATCGGCCTGGCCGGGGTCGGCCGGTTGCGCGCCGACCCGGCCGGCCGGGCCGCCTTCGACCAGGCGTGGTCGGACGCCGGCCTGCGCTGCCCGTACGCGGTGCACAGCGACGCCCTCGTCGGCTACGCCTCCGGCACCGCCGCACCCGACGGCACGATCCTGATCGCCGGCACCGGGGCGATCGCCGCCCAGGTGCGCGACCTGCGGCTGGACCGGATCGCCGACGGGCACGGCTGGCTGCTCGGCGACGCCGGCTCCGGATTCTGGCTGGGCCGGGAGGCGGTCCGCCTGCTGCTGGCCGACCTGGACGCCGGCACCGCGCCCGGCCCGCTCGGCCGGCGGCTGCTCGCCGAACTGCTCGGCACGGCCGAGGTGGCGGCCCGGCCCCGGGACACCGTGGACGCCGTGGTCCAGACGGTCACCCGGCAGCCGCCGATCGCCCTGGCCCGACTCGCGCCGCTGGTGGTCGACGCCGCCGCCGACCGTTCGGCAACGATCCCACCACTCGACGCGACTGCTGTCGACGCCGCCGCCGACGGCCGGCCGGGATCGATCCCCCGAGGCGAGGCGGCTGCCGGTGGCGGTGAGCCGGTGGCGGTCGAGTTGCTCCACCGCGCCGCCGCGCACCTGGTCGCCAGCGCCGGCCGGCTCCGCCCGGACGGGACGACGACGCCGCTGGTGCTCGGCGGCGGGCTGCTCACCGGCGACACCCCGCTCGGCACGGCGGTCCGGGCCGAGGCCGGCCGCCGCTGGCCGGACGCCCCGCTCCACACGGCCGGGGACGGTGCAGCAGGGGCCGCCTGGCTGGCCGCCCGCACCCTGCCCGAGGTCACCGACCCACTGGCCCTGCACGCCCTCCTGGTGCCCCCGGCCGGCTGACCCCGCCCCACCCGCGTCGCGCCCCCTGCCAAGATCGCGTTCCAACCACGAAACAGTGGGGTCCCGCCGCGACGAGGGGACTCCTTCGTGGATCGAGCGCGATCTTCAGGTGGCGGGGCACCGGCTGTTCAGGTCTGGGTGGGGAAGCCGAGATTGACCCCGCCGTGGCGCGGATCCAGCCAGCGGCTGGTGACCACCTTGCCCCGGGTGAAGAACCGCACCCCGTCCTCGCCGTGGGCGTGCAGGTCACCGAAGAGCGACGCCTTCCAGCCGCCGAACGAGTAGTAGGCCGTCGGCACCGGGATCGGCACGTTGATCCCGACCATGCCGACCTCCACCTCGTGCTGGAAACGCCGGGCCGCCCCACCGTCGTTGGTGAAGATCGCCGTGCCGTTGCCGTACGGGTTGGCGTTGACAAGGGCCACCGCCTCGTCGTACGAGCCGACCCGGACGACGCCGAGCACCGGGCCGAAGATCTCGTCGGTGTAGATCGACATGTCCGGGGTGACGTGGTCGAACAGGGTCGGGCCGAGCCAGAAGCCACCGGGTTCGCCGTCCGGCACGACGTTCCGGCCGTCCACCACCGGTACCGCGCCCGCCGCCACCCCGGCCTCGACGTACCCACGGACCCGCGCCAGGTGCGCGGCGGTGACCAGCGGACCCAGGTCGCCGCCGCGTCGACCGTCGCCGGTACGCAGCCCCGCCATCCGGTCGGCGATCCTCGCCACCAGGGCGTCGGCGATCGGCGCCACCGCGACCAGCGCCGAGATCGCCATGCACCGTTCCCCCGCCGAGCCGAATCCGGCGTTGACCGCCGCGTCGGCGGCCAGGTCCAGATCGGCGTCGGGCAGCACCACCAGGTGGTTCTTCGCCCCACCGAGGGCCTGCACCCGCTTGCCGGCCAACGTGCCACGCTGGTGCACGTGCCGG
Organism: Micromonospora sp. DSM 43699; assembly: GCF_055517075.1. Lineage (NCBI taxonomy): Bacteria > Bacillati > Actinomycetota > Actinomycetes > Micromonosporales > Micromonosporaceae > Micromonospora > Micromonospora sp. DSM 43699. The sequence continues at coordinate 5,137 of NZ_JBTMMT010000108.1, read as the reverse complement.
GCGACCGGGGTGGAGCCGACGAACGACACCGCCTTCACCCCGGGGTGGTCCAGCAGCGCGTCGACCGCCTCGGCGTCGCCGTTGACCACGTTGAGCACCCCGTCGGGCAGGCCCGCCTCGGCGAACCACTCGGCAAGCAGCAGCGCCGCGCCCGGGTCCTTCTCGCTCGGCTTGAGCACCACCGCGTTGCCGCAGGCCACCGCCACCGGCACGAACCACAGCGGCACCATCACCGGGAAGTTGAACGGCGAGATCACCGCCACCACCCCGAGCGGCTGCCGCAGGCTGTACGAGTCGACCTCGGTGGAGACGTTCTCGCTGAAACTCCCACGCAACGCCGAGGCGACGCCGCAGGCGTACTCGATCACCTCCAGGCCGCGCTGCACCTCGCCGGCGGCGTCGGCGAGCACCTTGCCGTGCTCGGCGGTGATCACCTCGGCGAGCCGGTCCCGCCGGGCGTGGACCAACTCCCGGAACGCGAACAGCACCGCCGTCCGCCGGGCCAGCGAGGCGTCCCGCCAGCTCCGGGCGGCCCGCTCGGCCGCCTCGACCGCGCCCGCGACATCGGCCGCGTCGGCCAGCGCCACCCGACCGGTACGCCGCCCGGTCGCCGGGTCGAAGACGTCCCCGTGCCGGCCGGACGTCCCGTCGATCCGCCTACCGTCGACGAAGTGCCCGATGCGGCGCTCCCCCGCCGCCGCGCCCTTCGGGTCCGCCGCGCCCTCCGGCTCCGCTGGCGGGACTGCCGGCTCCGGTGGTGGGGCGGAAGGGCCGGGCACTGGGGCGGAGAGGCCGGGCCGTGGGCCCGTGGGGTCCGGCGCGGTGCGCCCGCTCATCGCGTCGCCTCCGCCGCGACGGCGGAGCGGATCGCCTCGACCAGGATCGCCAGCCCCTCGCGGGCCTCGTCCTCGGTGAGGGTCAGCGGCGGGCCCATCCGCAGCACGTTGCCGTGCAGGCCACCCTTGCCGACCAGCAGGCCGCCGGCCCGGCACGCCTCGAGGACCCCGGCGGCCAACGCCGGATCGGGTTCCAGCCCACCGGGCCGGACGAACTCCACGGCGAGCATCAGGCCCTTCCCCCGCACCTCGGCGACGCCGTCGAGGTCGGCGACCGTGGCCCGCAGGCCGTCGAGGAGGATCGCGCCGACCCGGGCCGCGTTGGCCTGGAGGTCGTGGTCGCGCAGGTAGTCCAGGACCGCGTTGCCGGCGGCGGTGCAGAGCGGGTTGCCGCCGAAGGTGGAGAAGCTGATCGCCGGCACCGACTCCATGATGTCCGCCCGGCCGACCACCCCGGCCAGGGCGAACCCGTTGCCGATGCCCTTGGCGAAGGTGAGCAGGTCGGGGGTGACCCCGTGCGCCTGGTAGCCCCAGAAGTGCTCGCCGGTGCGCCCCCAGCCGGTCTGCACCTCGTCGGAGATGAGCAGGATGCCGTGCTCGTCGAGCACCTTGCGCCAGCCGGCGAACAACCCGTCGGGCGGGGCGACGAAACCGCCGACGCCCTGGATCGGCTCGGCGATCAGGCAGGCCACGTCGCCGCTGGTCTGGGTGGCGAGCACCTCGCGCAGGTCCTCCACGGCGGCGTCCATCCGGTCGGCCTCGGGCAGCCGGGCGAGCAGCCCGCGCAGCCGTTCACCGGAGTGCAGCCAGGCCACCTGGAGCGGGTTGTGCGCGCTGGCCGTCCAGCTCCGGTGGCCGGTGATCCCCATGGTCGCGTACGACCGACCGTGGTAGCTGTTGCGGACGGCGAGGATCTGGTGCGACCGGCGGTGGTTGGTGGCGACCAGCAGGGCCGCCTCGTTCGCCTCGGTCCCGGAGTTGGTGAAGAAGACCCGGGCGTCCGGGATGCCGGCGAGCGAGGTCACCTTCTCGGCCAGCTCCACCTGCTGTCGGATCAGATAGAGGGTGGAGGTGTGCACCAGGCCGGTCCGCAGCTGACGCTCCACCGCCTCGCGGATCTCCGGGATGTCGTAGCCGATCATGTTGGTCAGCACGCCGCCGAAGAAGTCCAGGTAACTGCGCCCCTGGGCGTCGGTGACCCGGCGGCCGGACCCGGCCACCAGCTCGATCGGCTCGGCGTAGTAGAGCGGCATCCAGGACGGGAGCACGGCCCGGTGTCGGGCCAGCAGGTCGTCGGCGGTCATCGGCACACCCTTCAGCGGCGGCGGCTTGCGCGTTCCCCGCACGCTGCCATCCCGACCGTCCGACGACAACTGTCAGTGTGTAGCCCGGCGGTCGTCCACACCTGACACCGCGTCACCCGCCCCGGCGTCGTCGGGATCACGGCCCGCCGGGGTGGAGGTCGCCGCCCGCGCCGGGGTGGAGGTCGCGGGTCGGCGGCTCAGCCGGCGGCGGTGTCCCGGATCGCCTCGGCGAAGACCTCGGAGCGGTGCTCGAAGTTGCGGAACCGGCCATAGCTGGGCGCCGCCGGCGAGAGCAGCACCACCCCGTCGACCGGGGTCACCGACCGGGCCAGCCGGACCGCGTCCACCAGGTCGTCCACCACCTCGGTACGCACCTTCGGTAGCCCGGCCAGCGCCGCGACGATCCGGGAACCGCTGTCCGGGATCCCGATCACGGTCAGCTCCCGCTCGGCGAGATGGGCGGCCAGCGGCGTGTAGTCCAACCCCCGGTCCGTGCCGCCGACGATCACCGTCAACGGTCGCCCGTCGTACGCGTCGATCGCGTGCATCGCCGCGTACGGGCTGGTGGCGAGGGTGTCGTCGACGAAGGTGAGGCCGGACGGGTCGGCGATCTCGGTGAGCCGGTGGGCCAGCCCGTGGAACCCGGCGACCGCCACCGCCAGGGTGTCCTTGTGGGCGACCACGTCGACCCCCAGCGCGTCGAGCACCGCGAGCGCCACGCAGAGGTTGCCCGCGTTGTGCCGGCCGACAAGCGGCAGGACACCCCGGGCGAAGAGCGGCCGGTCGCCGAGGTGGAACCAGTCGGTGCCGTCCGGGCCGGTGGCGACGTGCGCGGTGTCCGGCAGGCCGGCGCGGATCGCCGCCCGGTCGCCCAACTCCAGCGCGAGCCGTGGGTCGTTGCCGTTGACCACCACCGTCCGGGGGCCGTACGCGATCAGGTTGAGCTTGTCCCGGTAGTACTCGGCCTCACCACCGTGGGCGTCCAGGTGTTCCGGGAACAGGGCGGTGACCACCGCGACCCGGGGTGACTCGGTCAGGTCGCTGCACTGGTAGCTGGACAGCTCCAGCACGTACAGCTCGGCGTCGGGCAGGTCGAGGGTGGGCACGCCGATGTTGCCGCCCAGCACGTTGGGCCGGTCCACCGCCGCCAGCAGGTGGCTGATCAGGCTGGACGTGGTCGACTTGCCCTTGCTGCCGGTGACCCCGATGGTCCGGTCGGCGTGGTCGGCCATCCACAGCGCGGTGCCCTGGGTGACGGTGACCCCGCGCTCGCGCAGCTCGACCAGCCACGGGTGGGTGTTGGGCACCCCCGGGGAGCGCACCACGATCTCGGCGGCGGCCAGCCGGGCGTACGCCTGCTCGCCGGTGACCAGCGGCGCGGCCTCGGCGAGCGGACCCTCCCAGGGCAGGCTGAGGAAGTTGGCGCTGTCGTCGACGGCGACCAGGTCGGCCGGGCCGTGCGCGGCGATGGCGGTCACGGCGGCGCGGCCCTCCCGGCCGGCCCCCCAGACGGCGACGGTACGGCCGCGCAGATCGGACAGGCGCACGAACTCTCCCTGAGGTGTCGACGGTGAGGCACCGGCCCGCCTCCGGCACAGCGGACCCGACCGGACGAACCAGGGCCTAGTATGGCGTGTGCCCAACGAGCAGCTCCGGCGGATGGACGCCTTCACCTTCCCGTCGTACTCGATCGACCTCGCCACCGGCGAGGTGTCGTTCGACTACGCCCTGACCGGCCCCGACGGTGAGCAGCGGTTCACCGAGGTGATCACGTTGCCGCTGCCGTCCGGGCCGCCGTCGGACGAGACGGTGGCCACCCTGGGCCGGGTCCTGGAGCTGCTGCACGTGGTCGCCGGGGTCAGCTACTACAAGGCCGCCGCGCCGCCGAGGCTGGTGCTGCCCGCGCCGCTGGGGTCCGCCGCCACCGCGCTGGTCACCGCCGTCTACACCAGGGGTCTGGCCGAGTACGCCTACCGCAACCAGCTCCCGCACGTGCTGGAGCTGCGCCCCGAGGTGCCGGCCGGCGAGGTGCCGCCACCCCGGGTGTATGACGACTCCGACCGTCGTCCGCTGTCGGCCGTCGGCGGCGGCAAGGACTCCATCGTCAGCCTGGAGGCGCTGCGCCGGGCCGGCTTCGACCCGGTGCCCTTCTCGGTCAACCCCAACCACGTGATCGTCTCGGTGAACGAGGCGTCCGGGCTGCCCGCGCTGGCCGCCCGGCGGCGGCTCGACCCGGTGCTGTTCGACCTGAACGCGGCGGGGGCGCGCAACGGGCACATCCCGGTCACCGCGATCAACTCGCTGATCGCGGTCGCCACCGCCGTGCTGCACGGGCTCGGGCCGGTGGTGATGTCCAACGAGCGGTCCGCGTCCGACCCGAACCTGATCTGGAACGGTCACGAGATCAACCACCAGTGGTCCAAGGGGGTCGAGGCCGAGGGGCTGCTGCGGGCGGCGCTGGCCGAGCACGCCGGGCTCACCGAGCCGTACTTCTCGCTGCTGCGGTCGCTGTCGGAGCTGCACATCGCCCGGCTGTTCGCCACCATCGACCGCTACGACGCGGTGGTGACCAGCTGCAACGCCGCGTTCAAGCTGCGCGACGCCAGCGCCCGCTGGTGCCGCAACTGCCCGAAGTGCCGGTTCGTCTTCCTCGCCATGGCCCCGTTCATGCCCCGGGAGCGGGTGGTCGGCATCTTCGGCGGCGACCTGCTGGCCGACGAGGCGCAGATCCCCGGCTACCGGGAGTTGCTGGGCGTGGACGGGCACAAGCCGTTCGAGTGCGTCGGCGAGGTGGAGGAGTCGGTGGTGGCGTTGAGCCTGCTCGCCGAGCAGGACCAGTGGCGCGACGCCCCGGTGGTCCGCACCCTGGTCGACGCGGTCCCCCCAGCGGCCTGGCCCACCGCCACCACCTCCGACGTCTTCACCCCCACCGGCCCCCACTTCGTCCCCGCCCCCTACGCCAAGGCCCTGCAAACCCTCACCTAACCCACCCCGCCC
>NZ_JBTMMT010000107.1:0-15125 GCF_055517075.1 Micromonospora sp. DSM 43699 | reverse complement strand
ACCGAACGCAGTAGCCGCACCGCCCTCCCCGAGCCGGCTGTTGGTGTGGGTGCGGCTACTGCGTTCGGTCGGGCTGCTCCAGCAGGTGGTCGCGGAGGGCGGCGAGTTGGGCGTCGGTGACTCCGGCGTGCCGCAGGTAGTCCTCGATCGAACCGTGCCGCCGGCGCAGTTCGGTGAGGAAGAGCGACATCGCCTCGGCGGGGGAGCCCAGGAACGGCGCGGGCGGCTTCTGGGCGTCCGGCATGGCCTCCGCCAACCAGGCGCTGAACCGTTGGGATGCCTCGGTGCTCAGCGCGTAGTCCTCGGCGATCCGGTCGTCGTCGACGCCGAGCACCGACAGGGTCAGTGCACAGACGATGCCGGTGCGGTCCTTGCCCGCGACGCAGTGCACCAGGACGGGAGCGTTGGCGCTGTCGGCGATCAGGCCGACCGCCTCGGCCAGCCCGGCGGTGCCGGTGTCGGCGAGGTCGACGTACCGGTCGGCGAGGTAGCGGGCCAGGCTGGAGTCCGGCTCGTACATCCGCAGCGCCCAGTCGGCGTGCTCGGGGTGGATGTGCCGGTAGGCGAGTCCGTCCACGTCGGGCACCCGGCCGTCCCGGGCCACCTCGTCCGGGCGGCGCAGGTCGATCACGGTACGGATGCCGAGGGCGGTGAAGGCCTCCCGGTCGTTGCCGTCGATCCGGTGCGGGGAGTCCGATCGGTAGAGCCGGCCCCAGCGGACGGTACGACCGTCGTGGCCGGGATAGCCGCCGACGTCGCGGAAGTTGAACATCGCGGAGAACGGGATGCGGCGACTGTCCTCGGTGGGGTTCATCCGGACACGGTAACGGTCGGCGGGGCGTGTGCGCGCCCCCACCGACCGTGCCCATCGACCGTGCTGGCTGACCGTGCCCCATCGACCGTGCCGTCCGACGAGCGTGCCGATCAACGGGCGTGCCGTTCGACGGGCGTGCCGATCAACGGGCGTGCCGTTCGACGGGCGTGCCGCCGGCCGACGGCTGTGCCGTCCGAGCGGCAGCCGGGTGGCTACCGTGCGGTGCCCGGGGGCAGGTTGCCGTAGGTGTCGTCGTAGTAGCCGCCCAGCTTGTCCCGGTACGCCGAGTCGCTGTGACTGGTCTCGTCGTACTCGGGAGCGGCCTTGATCTGGTCCCTGGTGCGGTCGACGTGGACCTTCCGGTCGTCGTGGTCGACCTGGGCGACCGTGCCGGCCGGGAGCATCACCTTCTTGCCGAAGATCCACGGCCCGGTGTCGACGACGAGGTAGCTGCCGCCGACCTCGTGGCTCGCGTCGTCGATCTTGCCGATGCCGCCGTCGGTGGCCTCGACCTTGTAGCCGACCAGGTCGGCGTCGGCGACCCCGGCCTCGTCCCGGTAACTCCACGGGCTGAACGCCCCGGCGGGTGCGCCACCGGGGATCGCGCCCTGGCCGTCGTCGACCATCGGGTCGGTGGTGCCGTGCGTGGCGTGCGGGTCGAGCCTGTCCATGGGAACTCCTGCCTCGACTGTGGTAGTCGTTATCGGAGAAAAGCGCTTGGTGTCCGCATCCGGGGGTACCCGGTGGTGCCGCCGCGCACACCCCGTCCCGAGATGTGGATTTTGCCTCCCAAAACCGGGACGGGGTGGCAGAGTGACGACCGTGACCAGCTCAGCCCGCATTATTCGCAGCTAGCGCGCCGGCCCTCCCCACTGCCGAGCGCGCAGACCTCCCGCATCCGCGGGGGGTCTTTTTGTTGCCCCCGCAAGGTCCGACGGTCCGAAGGAAGGGACTCGCGATGACGTTCCAGGTCTACGACACCACGCTGCGCGACGGCGCCCAGCGCGAGGGGCTCAGCTACTCGGTGGTGGACAAGCTCGCGGTGGCCCGGCTGCTCGACGAGTTCGGGGTCGGCTTCGTCGAGGGCGGGTGGCCCGGTGCGGTGCCGAAGGACACCGAGTTCTTCCGTCGGGCGCGAACCGAGCTGGATCTGCGGCACGCCCTGCTTGTCGCCTTCGGCGCGACCCGTAAGGCCGGGGTGGCCGTCGCCGACGACCCGCAGGTGCGCGCGCTGCTCGACGCGCAGACCCCGGTCGTCGCCCTGGTCGCCAAGGCCGACATCCGGCACGTCGAACGCGCGCTGCGCACCACCGGCGCGGAGAACCTGGCGATGGTCCACGACACCGTGGCCCACCTGGTCGCCGAGGGGCGGCGGGTCTTCGTCGACGGCGAGCACTTCTTCGACGGGTACCGGCACGATCCCGCGTACACCGCCTCGGTGGTCCAGACCGCGCTCGCCGCGGGGGCCGAACGGTTCGTGCTCTGCGACACCAACGGCGGGATGCTGCCATCCCAGATCACCGCCGCCATCACCGACCTGACCGCGCGGACCGGGATCGCCCCGGAGCTGTTCGGCATGCACGCCCAGAACGACACGGCCTGCGCGGTGGCCAACACGATCGCGGCCGTCGAGGCCGGGGTCCGCCACGTCCAGGGCACCGCCAACGGGTACGGCGAGCGCCCCGGCAACGCCGATCTCTTCGCCGTCGTGGCCAACCTCCAACTCAAGCTCGGGCTGCCCGTCCTACCCGACGGCTGCCTGGAACAGATGGTGCGGGTCTCGCACGCCATCGCCGAGATCGCCAACATCGCCCCCGACACCCACCAGGCCTACGCCGGGGCCGCCGCCTTCGCCCACAAGGCGGGGCTGCACGCGAGCGCGATCAAGGTCGACCCGTTGCTCTACAACCACGTGGACCCGTCGGTGGTGGGCAACGACATGCGGATCCTGGTGACCGAGATGGCCGGCCGGGCCAGCATCGAGCTGAAGAGCCGCGAGCTGGGTCTTGACCTGGCCGGCCATCCGGACGCCGTGTCGAAGGTGACCGCCCGGGTCAAGGAGCTGGAGGCGGGCGGTTGGTCGTTCGAGGCCGCCGACGCCTCGTTCGAGCTGCTGGTCCGCTCCGAGCTGCCGGGCGCCGCCCCGGTGCGGCCGTTCGCGCTGGAGTCGTACCGGGTGCTTGTCGAGCACCGGGAGGACGGTGCGGTGGTCTCCGAGGCCACCGTGAAGATCCGGGTACGCGGTGAGCGGGTGATCGCCACCGCCGAGGGCAACGGCCCGGTCAACGCCCTCGACGAGGCGCTGCGGGTCGGGATGTCCAAGCACTACCCCGAGTTGCGCGGCTTCGAGTTGGCCGACTACAAGGTGCGCATCCTGGAGGGCACCCACGGCACGGGCGCGGTGACCCGGGTGCTGGTGGAGACCGCCGACGGCACCGGCCGGGACTGGACCACCGTGGGAGTGCACCCCAACGTGGTCGAAGCCTCCTGGCACGCCCTGGTCGACGCCCTCACCTACGGCCTCGACCACGCGCGGGTCTGACCAGCAGCCCCGCCCCCGGCCCCCGGGCTGCCGGCTGTCCGGCGGGCAGCGCGCGGGGTGCCACCGCCCCGACCAGGGCCAGCGCCGCCACCGTCGCGACCACCGCCGGCCACCGGCGTCGCAGGGCGAGGGTCAGGGTCAGCGCCAGCAGGCTCCACCCCGCCACGTACGGGGTGCAGGCGAGCGCCGGCACCAGCGGGCCCTGGTCCAGCCCGGCGAGGCGGACCACCGCCCAGACGAGACCGGGTGCCACCGCCAGCCAGCAGGCCAGGGTGGCGGCGGGACATCGGGTGGTGGACGGCGCCGAGGTCAGGAGCACGGCGGCCAGCCTAGTGGCCGATGCCGTTCCGCAGGGCCTCGGAGCCAATTCATGAATGGGTGAGAGTTCATCTTTCGCAATTTCCAACATCATTTTGAAGATGGCAAAACGGATTGGCCCGCTATTGACGCTCCGCTTTTGTTGGTGTTACGTTCCTCCTCGTTGAGGTGCCGCAACAGAGCGTAGTAATCCCAGCTCAGACCGGTTGGAGCTGTTGCTCGTTCAACATTTCCGGCGCGGGTGGAGTTCTTCTGCCCGTGTCAATTCCGGCCCGTCCGCACCAGACCCATCCGGCTCTCCGAACGGTGGGCCGGCCGTATTGCCACGGTCACAAAAGGGAGACCTGTCATGGCCACATTCTTCAGGCGTAAGGCGGCGGCGGTGACGCTCGGCGTCCTGGCGCTCACCCTGGCCGGCGGCGGGATCGCCGCCGCCCAGCCGACGACCAGCACCCGGGCCGAGGTGGCTCAGCCGGGGGCACAGCAGGCCGGCGCCACCGGCCAGCCGCTCGTGTCGGCGGCCGAAGCCCAGCAGGCCCGCGCGGCGCTGAAGGCCTCGCTCGCCCCGCCGGCCGCCGGTTCGGTCGCCTGGGCGGTCGTCACCAGCGGCGGCACCCTGCTCCAGCACTCGGCGAACGTCGTCTCGGCGACCAAGTACGGCACCGGCCAGTATCAGGTGCTGCTCGACTACAGCGTGGTCGGGAAGGCGTTCCAGGCCACTATCGGCACCAACGACCAGTTCAACGTGCCGCCGGCCGGTGAGATCTCGGTCGCGCCACGCAACCAGACCGCGAACGGTGTCTTCATCCAGACGTACAGCTCCGGCGGATCGGTCTCGAACAAGCCGTTCCACCTGTTCGTCGCCAACTGAGGCGCGGTCCCGTCGGCGGTGCCGACCCCCGGGAGGGGGTCGGCACCGTCCGCTGTGGAGGGATGGCTCCGACACCCGCTGCGGTGCGGCTACTGCCGTCCCGGGTGATTGCCACCCTGCCGGGCAGGTCGTCCCGATCCGGGTGGGTAAGGGCCTTCCCGGGGCGGAAATTCCGACGTTTGCCGGCCCGTCGCCACGGGAAGCAAGCACCGTGACGGACATCTCGGACACCCTGGCCAGCCTGCCCAGCCCGGTCGAAGCCGACGCGGCAGGCGCCGAGTTGGAACAGACCTTCTTCGAGGTCAGACGCGTGATCGTCGGGCAGGACCGGCTCGTCGAACGGCTGCTCATCGCGCTGATCGCCGACGGTCACTGCCTCCTGGAGGGAGTGCCCGGCGTAGCCAAGACGCTTGCCGCACAGACCCTCGCCACCGTCGTCGGCGGCAGCTTCACCCGCATCCAGTTCACCCCCGACCTGGTCCCCTCCGACATCGTCGGCACCCGGATCTACCGCGCCTCCACCGAGAACTTCGACGTCGAGCTCGGCCCGATCATGGCCAACCTGGTGCTCGCCGACGAGATCAACCGGGCCCCGGCCAAGGTGCAGTCCGCGCTGCTGGAGGCGATGGCCGAGCGGCAGGTCACCATCGGTGGCCGGAGCTGGCCGGTGCCGGAGCCGTTCCTGGTGCTGGCCACCCAGAACCCGATCGAGTCCGAGGGGGTGTACCAGCTCCCCGAGGCGCAACGGGACCGCTTCCTCATGAAGATCGTCGTCGACTACCCGAGCGACGCCGACGAGTTGGCCATCCTCTACCGGATGAGCAGCGACCGGCCCCGCCCCCGTCGGGTGCTCGACGCGGTCCGGCTGCGCGACTACCAGCGCCGGGCCGCCCACGTCTTCGTGCACCACGCGCTCGCCGAGTACGTGGTCCGGCTGATCCTGGCCACCCGTGACCCGGGCCGCTTCGGGCTGCCGGAGATCGCCCCGCTGCTGGCGTACGGGGCGAGCCCCCGGGCCACCCTCGGCCTGGTCGCCGCCGCCCGCGCCCAGGCGCTGCTGCGGGGCCGCGAGTACGTGCTCCCCGAGGACGTCCGCGAACTCGCGGTCGACGTGCTCGCCCACCGGCTGGTGCTCTCCTTCGACGCGGTCGCCGACGGGGTCTCCGCCGAGGCGGTGGTGCACCGGCTGGTCCAAGCGGTGCCCCCGCCGGTGCTCGCCACCGGCCACCCCGAGTACACGCCCGACCTGGCGGCGGCGTGAGCGCCCCGACCACCCCGGCACCCGCCGGTCCGGCGCTTGCCGACCTCGCCCCCGAACAGCGGCTGCGCCGCCTCGAACTCACCGTCACCCGCCGACTCGACGGGCTGCTCCAGGGCCAGCTGCGCGGCCTGCTGCCCGGCCCCGGCAGCGAACTCGCCGGCAGCCGCGAGTACCGCCCCGGCGAGGACGAGGTACGCCGGATGGACTGGGCGGTCACCGCCCGCACCACAGTGCCGCACGTCCGGGAGGTCGACGCCGACCGGGAACTGACCACCTGGCTGCTGGTCGACGCCAGCCCCAGCATGGAGTACGGCACCGCCGAGCTGGACAAACGGGAACTCTCGGTGGCGGCCGTCGCCGCGGTCGGCTTCCTCACCGCCGGCACCGGCAACCGGCTCGGCGCACAGGTGCTCAGCGCCGACGGGCTGCGCCGGTTTCCCGCCCGCAGCGGGCGTACCCACCTGTTGAGCCTGCTCCGCGCGCTGCTGCACGCCCCCCGGGCGGACGCCGAACCCCCGACCGGCCCGCCGGTCGGTCCCGACCTGGTCGCAGCCCTCGCGGCGGTGCAACGGACCGCCGTCCGGCGGGGGCTGGTGGTGGTGGTCTCCGACTTCCTCGACGGGCTTCCCGACGACCATGACGCCCCGGCCCCCTGGGAACCGGCGCTGCGCCGGCTCGCCGCCCGGCACCAGGTGCTGGCGGTCGAGGTGACCGACCCACGCGAACTGGAGCTGCCCGACGTCGGCCTGATCACCCTGGTCGACCCGGAGACCGGCCGACGGCGCGAGGTGTGGACCGGTGACCCGGGACTGCGCCGCCGGTACGCCAGCGCCGCCGCCGCGCAACGCGACCAGGTGGCCCGGTCGCTGCGCCGCAGCGGGGCCGGTCACCTGGCGTTGCGTACCGACCGGGACTGGACCGCCGACATCGTGCGACACGTGCACACCCAGCGTCGGCTGGCGACCGCGCCCGCCGCCTCCCGGGGAGGTGTCGCGTGAACTGGCAGTCACCCACCCGGCTCCTGCTGCTGCTGGGGGTGGTCGCGCTGGCCGCCGGCTACCTGCTGATGCAACGCCGACGCAGCCGGTACGCGGTCCGCTTCACCAACCTGCGGCTGCTCGACCGGGTCGCCCCGCAGCGACCCGCCTGGCGGCGGCACGTGCCCGCCGGGCTCTTCCTGGCCATGCTGGCGCTGCTGGTGGTCGGCTTCGCCCGGCCCACCGCCGAGGTACGGGTGCCCCGCGAGCGGGCCACCGTGATGGTCGCCGTGGACGTCTCCACGTCGATGCTCGCCACCGACGTCGAACCGGACCGGTTGACCGCCGCCAAGGAGGCCGCCCGGACCTTCGTCGACGGGCTGCCCGACGAGTTCAACGTGGGCCTGGTCGCCTTCGCCGGCAGCGCGGCGGTGCTGGTGCCGCCGAGCACCGACCGGGGTGCCCTGCACGACGGCATCGACCGGCTCGCCGAGGGGATCACCGGGGTGCAGGGCACCGCCATCGGCGAGGCGATCAGCGCCTCCCTCGGCGCGGTGAAGAGCCTCGACGAGAAGGCGGCCAAGCAACCGCCGCCGGCCCGGGTCATCCTGCTCTCCGACGGGGCGAACACCTCCGGCGCGGACCCGATGGAGGCTGCCTCGGCGGCCGTCGCGGCGAAGGTGCCGGTGCACACCATCTCGTTCGGCACCCCGGGTGGCTTCGTCGACCGGGGGGGCCGGCCGATCCAGGTGCCTGTCGACGGGCAGACCCTCCGGGCGGTCGCCGACGAGACCGGGGGCGGGTTCCACGAGGCGGGCAGCAGCGCCGAACTGCGCAACGTGTACGAGGACATCGGCTCCTCGGTCGGCTACCGCAAGGAACGTCAGGACATCTCCGCCCGGTTCATCGGGTTCGGGCTGGTCTTCGCCATGGGTGCCGCAGTCGGGTCGATGCGCTGGTTCTCCCGTCTTCCCTGAGCCGGGCCGACCTCGGCCGACCTGCCCTGATCCGTCGGAGCACACAGTGAGGAGCGGACGTATGGCAGTACAGACCGGTCTGGGGGAGCCCCGGGGCCCCTGGTTCCTCTCACCCGAGCTCGGTCCGGACGGCCGGCACCGGTGGGACGTGCCGGGGCCGGGGGAGGACCCGTCCCGGCGGCGCTGGCGTGGCCGGTTGTGGACCGCGGCGGCGGTGGTCGCCCTCTCCACCGTCTCCGGTGCGGCGGCCGGCGGCTGGGTGGCCGGCCAGGGCGGGGCGGGGCCGACGGCGGCCTCCGCCGCCCCGGTGCCGGCGGAGCTGGTCACCGCCGCCCAGAAGACCGTGCCCGGGGTGGTGTCCGTGCTGGTCGGCGGCGGTGCCACCGGGCAGTCGGCGACCGGCTCCGGCTTCGCCATCGACAACGAGCAGCACATCGTCACCAACGACCACATCCTGGCCAAGGGGGGCGGTGGCGCGGTGACGGTGGAGATGCCGGACGGCCGCCGGTACGCCGCCGAGGTGGTGGGCCGGGAACCCGGCAGCGACCTGGCCGTGCTGAAGGTGCCGTCGGCCGCCGGGTTGGCCCCGTTGCCCCTGGCCAAGCCCCGGTCCACCCGGGTCGGCGAGCCGGTGCTCGCGGTCGGTTCGCCGCTCGGCCTGGCCGGCACGGTGACCGCCGGGATCGTCAGCGCCCTCAACCGGCAGGTACGGCTGGGCACCAACCGGCGCAGCGCGGTGCAGACCGACGCGTCGATCAACCCGGGCAACTCCGGTGGCCCGCTGGTCAACGCCCGGGGCGAGGTGGTCGGGGTGAACACGGCGATCGCCACCATCGACGGCAGCGGCTCGATCGGCATCGGCTTCGCCATCCCCATCGACCAGGTGCAGCAGACCGCCGACACCATCATCGGCAAGGGCGGCTGAGACCTGTCGGCCGAGGGCGATAGCCTCGCCGGGTGGACGACGGACTGCGGGTGACCGACAGGTGGACCGTGCCCGCCGCCGAGCTGCGGGAACGGTTCTCCCGCTCGTCCGGGCCGGGCGGGCAGGGCGTCAACACCACCGACTCCCGGGTCGAGTTGAGCTTCGACGTCGCCGGCACCACCAGCCTGCCGCCGGTGCTGCGGGAGCGGGTGCTGGAGCGGCTCGCCGGCCGGCTGGTCGACGGGGTGCTCACCATCGCCGCCAGCGAGCACCGGGCGCAGCTGGCCAACCGGGAGGCGGCCCGGGAGCGACTGGCCGCGCTGCTGCGCGCCGCCGTCGCCCCACCCCCGCCGGCCCGCCGGCCCACCCGCCCCTCCCGGGGCGCCAAGGAACGCCGCCTCGCCGACAAGAAGCGCCAGTCCCAGCGCAAACGGGACCGCCGCGCCGACGGGGACTGAGCCCCACCGCCCGACCGCGCGCACCGGAAGACGGCGTCGGGGTCGGGCCCGGTCTGCCCAGGCTGGCGGGCATGTCCACCGACACCCTGTGCACCCTCGCCGAGCGGTGAGGAGCGGCTGCGCGTCGGAGCGCTCGCCGGTGTCCTCGGTCGCGGCGACCGTCGAAGCGCTTCGCCACGATGCGGGAGGGCGTTGAGCGGGTACGTGCGGTCTGCTGGGATGTAGGTGGGAGCAACCGGGCCGTCACCGACCGCACGTCGTCACGTGACAGGAGTCCCCTCACCATGCTCCGAAGGCCGTTCCTCTCCATGCTCGCCGCGTTTGCGGCCGTCCCCCTGCTCGTCGGGCTGGCCGTCACTCCGCCGGCCCATCCCGCTACCGCCGCCCCACCGGCCCGGTCCGTCGCCGCCACCCCGGTACGGGTCATGCCGCTCGGCGACTCGATCACCGGCTCACCCGGCTGCTGGCGGTCCATCCTCTGGAACCGCCTCCAGTCCACCGGCCACACCGACGTCGACTTCGTCGGCACCCTCGGCCCGCAGGGCTGCGGTCAGCCGTACGACGGGGACAACGAGGGCCACGGTGGTTACCTGGTGACGAACGTCGCCAACCAGAACCTGCTCCCCGGCTGGCTCGCCGCGACCCGCCCGGACGTGGTGCTCATGCACTTCGGCACCAACGACGTGTGGAGCAACATCGCACCGGCGACCATCCTCGCTGCGTACTCGAAGCTGGTGGACCAGATGCGGGCCAGCAACCCGGCGATGCGGATCATCGTCGCGAAGATCATCCCGATGGCGCCGTCGAGTTGTGCCGAGTGCGGGCAGCGGGCGGTGGCCCTGAACGCCGTGATCGACGGCTGGGCGGCGGGGAAGGCCACCACCGCGTCGCCGATCGTGGTGGTCGACCAGTGGACCGGGTTCAGCACCACCACCGATACCTACGACGGGGTGCACCCCAACGCGGCAGGCGACCAGAAGATGTCCGACAGGTGGTACCCGGCGCTGGTGGCCGCCCTCGGCGGAACCACCCCGACCCCCACTCCCACCACCTCACCCACTCCCACCACCTCACCCAGCCCGACCACCTCACCCAGCCCGACGGCGAGCCCCACCGGGTCGCCCACGGTGGACCCGCCGACCACCTCGCCGCCGGCCGGGGTCGCCTGCACTGCGAGTTACCGGGTCACCAACCAGTGGCAGGGTGGCTACCAGGGTGAGGTGACCGTGCGCAGCACCGGCACCGCGCGGACCACCGGCTGGCGGGTCACCTTCACCCTGCCCGCCGGGCAGCAGATCACCCAGGTGTGGAACGCCGAACTGGCCCAGACCGGCAGCGCGGTCACCGCCCGGAACGTGAACTGGAACGGCGCGCTCGCCCCGGCCGCCGAGGCCACCTTCGGGTTCCTCGGCACCAGCACCGGCACCGCCACGGCACCGGCGGTGACCTGCACCGCCAGTTGACCGGTCCACCCGTTCGCCGAAGGGCGCCCCCAAGATCGTGCTGAAACCCCGAAGTAGTGGTCTCCCGAACGACGGAGGCCACTACTTCGGGGTTCGAGCGTGAACATGCAGGAGACTGGTCGCACGTGCGGGCGGTCGAGGGGTGCGCCGGGGTGGTTAGCTGTGGACAGCCTCGGCGAGGTCCAGGGCGGTCAGCAGGCGGGCGCGGAGCACGGCGGCCCGCTCGGCGAAGCCGCGTTGTGCCGCCGCGTACTCGGCCCGGCCCTCGGGGGTCTCCACCCGCACCGGGGGACAGCCGAGGGCGGCCAGGTCGTACGGGCTGGCCCGCATGTCAAGCGTCCGGATCTGCCGGGCCAGCCCGAAACAGTCCGCGACCAGCTCCGAGCAGACCAGGGGTGAGAGCTTGTACGCCCACTTGTAGAGGTCCATGTTGGCGTGTAGACAACCCGGCTGCTCCAGCGCGTGCTGGGTCTCCCTGCTGGGCTGGAGCACGTTCAGCGGCCGGGCCGGCGCGGTGAAGAACCGGAACGCGTCGAAGTGGCTGCACCGCACGCCGCGTTCCCGCACCACCTCGGCGGTCCGTTCCGGGCTGAGCCGCAGCGGCCAGGCGTTGTGCCGAACCTCCTCCTGGGTCTGCCGGTAGACCATCGCCCACTCGTGCATCCCGAAGCAGCCCAGGTGTGCCGGTCGGCTCGCGGTGGCCGCCAGCAGCTCCCGGATCCAGGCGACCGACTCGGCGCGTCGTGCGCGTACCCGATCGGTGTCGAGGGTGACCCCGGCGGGGTCGGCGCGGTAGTCCGGGCCGAACTCGGCCGGGTCCGCGTCGCGCAGCAGCACCCCGGCACCGGGGTGCCAGCGACGCAGCTGCGCCGGGCGGTACGAGTAGTAGGTGAAGAGGAAGTCCTCCACCGGGTGCCGGCCGCCGGTGCGCCGACGGGCCAGGTGCGGGTCCAGCCAGCCGGCCACCCGCGTCTGGTGGGCCGCCCGCCGGGCCCGCCAGTCGGCCGCGTCGAGGGCGGCGGGAGCGAGGGCGGCGGTCACACCTTCAGGGTACGACCGCCGCCCGCTCCCGCTCAGCGCACGTCCCCCGGCACGTCTCCTCTGTTCGGCGTGTCCCGCCGGTCACGGCACGTCCACCCGGACCCCGGCGGAGAACACCCCGCTGCGCAGCTCCAACTGTTTCGGCTTCTGCATCCCGTGCACGGTGAAGACCAGCGGCAGCACCACCCGGCTGCCCGCCGAGACCGGCTGGGCGAAGACGTCACGCCCCAGGTTCGCCAGCCGGGTGGCGTCCTCGTCGGTGCTCACCCAGGTCCCGCCCGGCAGGTAGGCCCGCTGGAGCTGACCGTGCCAGCTCTGCTGCTCCGGGGTGACGTTGCGCACCCCGACCGTGGCCTGGCACTGCTGGCTCGCCGCCCTCGCGGTGGCGCAGTCCACCCGGTAGACGGTGAACTCGAACGCCTTCTCCCGGAGCGGGGTGCCGACGGTGCCGGTCATGCTGGTGCCCGTCCACGCCCCGGCGGTCGGCTGCTTGCTGGTGTCGATCGCGGCGACCTGCCGGGTGGCCGTCCAGGCGGCGGCGAAGACCACCCCGGCCAGCACCGTCGCGGCCACCCCCACCACCAGCCACACCGACGGGCTACGTCGCCGTCCGAGCTGTCCCGGAACGGCGGGTCGGGGATACACCGTCCCGCCGCCCGGTGCTGCCGGACCGCCGGCGTAGGGCGGGCTGCCGGCCGCCGTCGGGGCGGTGCCGGTCGGCGCGATGCCGCTCGCCCGCCGCCGGGCCCGCTGCCACCACCAGAGCCCGCCGGCCAGCAGCGCCAGCACCACCAGGGCCGCGCCGAGCAGGATCGGGGGCTGCCGCCAGGTCGGTGTCGCGGGCACTGCCGCCTCCGGGGTCACCGCGCTGCGCCAGGTGGCGGTCGCGCAGTCGTACGGCTGGTCGCCGTCGCCGGTGTAGGCGCAGGCCGGCGCGGTCAGCGCCTGGCCCGGCGCGGTGGCGGCCAGGGCGGTGTCCAGGGTCCGGGTCGCCCCGGCCGGTACGACGAGCCGCCAGGTGACCTCCCCACCGCCGGTCGACCCGCCCGGCCGGGTGACCAGCCCGCCCGCGCTGACCGCGGTGGTCGACGTGCCGGCCGGCAACTCCTGCCGGACCATGGTCTGCACCGGCGAGACGCCGTTGTTGCGGACCAGGATCCGGTAGCCCGGCACCGAGGTCGCGGCTGGTGCCACGGCGACGGTGAGCTGCGGTGCCGGTCGGGGCACACCCGGATTGCCGGCGGTGGTCATCCCCGGGGCGGGCGCCGACGGGGTGACCGGGACGACCGCCCCGCTGGCCGCCACCCCGGGCACGGCCGGTGCGGCCTGAGCCCCCCGGTGCGCCGCCGCAGCCGGTGTCCCCGCCGCCGTCGCTGCCACCGGTGCCGGTGCCGGGGCTTCCGCTGCCGCTGCTGCCGTCGCTGCGATGGCCGCCTGTGCGGTGGCCGCCTGTGCGGTGGCCGCCCCTGCCGTCGCTGCTGCCGGTGCGGTGGCCGCCGGTGTCGCCGGTGTCGCCGGGCCCGTTCCTGGGCTGGGCAGCGCCGGTACGGCGGCGAGGATGCCCAGGCAGTTCACGAAAACCGCGAGGGTCCTGTGGTGTCGTTTCGATGCAGGCATACCAACGAACCTCCGAGGCCGACGGTATGAGCGCGCCGCCTCCGGGCGGGTACGAAGCGCCGAACCCCGCCCGGAGCACCGACCGATGGCCTAAGCTGCGCCGACGCTCGGCCGGTGGCCGACGGCCGACGCCGCCGTGGGGATAGATTGGCCCGGTGCGTATCGCTCGTTTCGCTCATGCCAAGGGAATGTCGTTCGGAGTCGTCGAGGGCGAGTCGGAGGCCGGGCCGCAGGGTCTGACCATCGCCGAGATCGAGGGTCATCCGTTCGGGCAGATCCAGCTCACCGGTGCCCGCTGGGCACTTCCCGACGTCCGGCTGCTCTCGCCGATCCTGCCCAGCAAGGTGGTCTGTGTCGGGCGCAACTACGCCGAGCACGCCGCCGAGCACGGCAGTGAGGTGCCGAAGGAGCCGTTGCTCTTCCTCAAGCCGTCCACCTCGGTGATCGGCCCCCGGGACGCGATCCGGCTGCCCGTCTTCACCAGGCAGGTGGAGCACGAGGCCGAGTTGGCCGTGGTGATCGGCGCGCCCGGTGCCCGCCGGGTCGACCGGGCCACCGCCGCGCGGGCCATCTTCGGCTACACCTGCGCCAACGACGTCACCGCGCGGGATCTCCAGCGTTCCGACGGGCAGTGGACCCGGGCCAAGGGCTTCGACTCGTTCTGCCCCATCGGCCCCTGGATCACCACCGACCTCGACGTCACCGACCTGGAGGTCCGCTGCGAGGTCGGGCGCAACCCGGACGAGATGGAGGTACGCCAGCTCGGCCGGACCAAGGACATGGTCTTCGACGTGCCGGCGCTGGTGTCGTACATCTCGCACGTGATGACGCTGCTCCCCGGGGACGTGGTGCTGACCGGCACCCCGGCCGGGGTTAGCCCGCTCACCGACGGGGATACCGTCACCGTACGGATCGAGGGGATCGGCGAGCTCACCAACTCGGTGGTGCCGGTCGGCTGACCGTACGCCCCCTGTTTCCGCAGCTCAAAGGCGGTTTGGGGGATCGGATTTGGCCTGTTGGCGCGGGGAGGGTAAAGTTCCTTCCCGGCACCACAAGGGGCCAATGGGGTATGGGGTAATTGGCAGCCCAACTGATTCTGGTTCAGTTAGTCTAGGTTCGAGTCCTGGTACCCCAGCGCAACCGAGGGTTCATCCGAATCCTCGGACGCTGGATTCTTGCGGAGATCGACCACGTTCCCTGCTCTGGGGGCAAAGTTGATCTCTGGTAGAGTGCAGCTTCCCCGCCCGATAGGGCAGGGAAGCACAAGCTATGTTCTGGCCCCGTCGTCTAGTGGCCCAGGACGCCGCCCTCTCAAGGCGGTAGCGCCGGTTCGAATCCGGTCGGGGCTACAACGCTGAAAGCCCGTCCCATTTCGTTGGGGCGGGCTTCGTCGTGTGCAGCCCTGCCCCCGTGCCCTACCGGGCAGTCCCGCCCGTGGGGCCTGCGCCCGTGGAGCCTGAGTCCCGTGGGCTGGCGCAGCCCTCGTCCGTGGGGCCTGAGTCCCGTGGGCTGGCCGGTCCCGGTGACGGTGAAGTCCGCAACGCCGACGGCTCAACCCTCGTCCGTGGGGCGATGTTGCGTTGTCCCACCCGCCCTGATGCCGCTACTTCGCAGTACCGGTGCTGTCCCACCCGGGCCGACCCGCACGGGCCGACCCCCGTCTCGGAGGCCGGATGCCGGTGCCGTTAGACTACTGCCGCACCGCCCTGCGGGGTGGTGAAGCAGGAAAAGTGCCTGGCCCCGTCGTCTAGTGGCCCAGGACGCCGCCCTCTCAAGGCGGTAGCGCCGGTTCGAATCCGGTCGGGGCTACAACGCTGAAAGCCCGTCCCATTTCGTTGGGGCGGGCTTCGTCGTGTGCAGC
>NZ_JBTMMT010000106.1:0-15249 GCF_055517075.1 Micromonospora sp. DSM 43699 | reverse complement strand
CGCCCAACGCCTCTCCCTCTCCGTCGAAGGCGACGAAAGCGAACTCGAAGACCTCGTCAAAGCCCGCACCGTCCGCGCCATGGTCACCTGGCTCGACCAGAAGATGAGCACCACGGTCACCGCCACCCTGACCACGACGGTGGCCGCCACCCCGGCCGTCGCCACGCCGGCCGCCGTCACCGCCGCGCCAGCCGCGCCCGTCACCGCCGCACCCGCCGGGGTCGGGGTGGGGATCGCGCCGAAGCGGCTGGTCGCCCGGGAGAGCGTCGACGCCGGGCAGAGCACCCCGGCGACAGTCCTCGCCGGACTGCGGTTCCTGATCACCGGGGGCGGCCCGGTCGGGGCGTACCTGGCCGAACTGCTCGGCGCGCACGGTGCCGGCGGCCAGCTCGGGGTGCTCGACAGCGAGCAGGCCGACCAGGGATTCGACGGTGTGCTGGTGCTCGACGGGCTGACCAACCTCGACGAGCCGTTGCTGCCCGACGTGTTCCCGCTGTTGCAACGGGCCCTGGCCGCCGGGCCGCGCTGGTTGCTCGCCGCCGGGGCGCAGGACGTCACCGGAGCGGCCGACGGCATGCCCGGCCTGTTCCGTACGATCGCCCGCGAGTACCCGGGCCTGACCGCCCGTTTCGTGGCGGTGGATCCGGCGGCGACGCCGGACGTCCTCGCCCGGCAGCTGCTCGACGAACTGCTCACCGCCTCCGACGCCCCGGTGGTCGCCCGGCGTGGTGCCGACCGGTACGTCGCCGACCTGATCCCGGTCGAGCTGGGCGCGCTGGCCGCCGGGGGTGCCGGTCCGGCAGGTGACGGGGTGTCCGAGGCCGCCGCGATCGGCCTGGAACGCGACTCGGTGGTGGTGCTGATCGGTGGGGCGCGGGGCATCACCCCGTGGTTCGCCCGGGCGCTCGCCTCGGCCACCGGCTGCCGCATCGAGCTGGTCGGCCGTACCCCGCTGCCGGCCGGCCCGGAGGACGCGGAGCTGGCTGCCGCCGGAGACCGGGCCGCGCTGGTCGGGGTGCTGGCCCGGCGCGGGGCGTCCTCGCCGGCCGAGATCTCCCGGACCGCGCAGGCCATCCTGGCGGCCCGGGAGGTGAGCGCGACCATCGCCGAGCTGACCGAGCTGGGCGGCGAGGTCCGCTACCACACCCTGGACGTCCGGGACGAAGCGGCGACCCGGCGGTTGCTGGCCGACATCCACGCCGAGCACGGCCGGCTGGACGGGGTGGTCTACGCGGCGGGCATCATCGAGGACAAGCTGATCGCCGAGAAGGACCCGGCGTCGTTCACCCGGGTCTTCGACACCAAGGTCGACGGCGCGCGTGGGCTGCTGGCCGGCCTCGACGCGCTGCCCACCGCGCCGCGCTTCGTGGTCTTCTTCGGCAGCATCGCCGCCGCCTACGGCAACCGGGGACAGGCCGACTACGCGGCGGCCAACGACGCCCTGGACGCCATCGGCACCCGCTACGCGGCCCGGACCGGGGTGCGCTGCCTGACCGTGCACTGGGGACCGTGGGCCCCGGGCGTCGGCCACGGCGGCATGGTCACCGCCGAGCTGAGCCGGGAGTACGCCCGGCGCGGCATCGGCCTGATCGACCCTGAGGAGGGCGCGCTGGCCCTGCTGCGCGAGCTGGCCTGGGCCGACGCTTCGGTCACCTCGGTCGTCTACACCGCCTCCGGGTGGTGAGGGCGTCGATGTGCCGTCCCGCCCCCACCCGCCCCACCCGTCGGAGGAACCGATGAACAACGGCGCCCCTGCGCCCGGCCAGATCGCGATCGTCGGGATGGCCGCCCTGATGCCCTCCGCCGGTGACCTGGAAAGTTACTGGCGCAACCTGATCGGCGGGGTCGACGCGATCACCGACGTCCCCCCGCACCGCTGGGACGAGGAGTTCTACGACCCGGAGCAGTCCCACCGGGCCGACCGGATGTACTGCCGGCGCGGCGGATTCGTCGATGAGTACGCCACCTTCGAGCCGCTGCGCTTCGGGGTGATGCCCGCCTCCGTCGGCGACATCGAACCGGACCAGCTCATCACGTTGGAGGTGGCCGCCGCGGCGATCGACGACGCGGGCGGCGGCGACCGGCTGCCGGCCCGGGACCGGATCGGCGTCATCCTCGGCCGGGGCGGCATCCTCAGCCCCGCCCAGGCCCGCTACGCCCAGCGGGTGCGGATGTCCAGCCAGGTCGTCAGCATCCTGCGGGAGCTGATCCCCGACGTCGACCCGGCCCGGTTGGAGCTGCTGCGTAAGAAGTTCGACGAGCGGCTCGGGCCGTACCAGCCGGAGGGCACGATCGGCCTGGTGCCGAACCTGGCCGCTTCCCGGGTGGCCAACCGGCTCGACCTGCGCGGCCCGGCGTACACCATCGACGCCGCCTGCGCCTCCTCACTGATCGCCGTCGACCAGGGCATCACCGAGCTGGTCAGCGGGCGGCTGGACGCGGTGCTCGCCGGGGGCGTGCACCACGTGCACGACATCAGCTTCTGGTCGGTGTTCAACCAGCTCCGGGCGCTGTCCCGGCAGGGTGAGATCCGGCCGTTCGACGCCGCCGCCGACGGGCTGCTGATCGGCGAGGGCACCGGCGTGGTGGTGCTCAAGCGGTACGCCGACGCGGTCCGCGACGGTGACCGGGTCTACGCGGTGATCCGGGGCAGCGGGGTGTCCAGCGACGGCAAGTCCGCCAGCATGTTCAACCCGGCGGTCTCCGGTCAGGTGCTCGCGATCAGGCGGGCCTGGGAGTCCGCCGGACTCGACCCGACCGCACCGGACGCGCTGGGGCTGCTGGAGGCGCACGGCACCGGCACCCCGACCGGGGACGCCGCCGAGCTGACCACGGTGGCCGAGGTGTTCGGCCCGTACACCGGTGGCCCCCGGCCGGTGATCGGGTCGGTGAAGTCGATGATCGGGCACACCATGCCGGCCGCCGGGGTCGCCGGTCTGATCAAGGCCGCGCTCGCGGTGCACCGGGGGGTGCTCCCGCCCACCCTGCACTGCGAGACACCCCGCAAGGAGATGGCGGCGACCCGGTTCGCGCCGATCGACACCGCCCGGCCGTGGGAGAGCGACGGACCCCGCCGCGCCGGGGTCAACGCGTTCGGCTTCGGCGGGATCAACGCCCACCTGATCATCGAGCAGGCCCCCATGTCGGTGGGCGAGCCGGTGGTGGCGCCGACCGCCCCGGCCGCCGGTCGCGCCGTGGTCGACGAGCCGGACCAGGTGCTCTGGCTGGCCGCGCCGGACCCGGCCGGGCTCGCCGACCTGCTGGCCCGCGACGACCACGAGGTACGCCGGCTCGGCGTCGAGCTGGCCGCCCGCTCCGGCGGTGACACCCCGGGGTCGGCCCGGCTGGGCATCGTCAACCCGACGGACAAGCTGCTCGCGGTGGCCCGCAAGACGGTGGCCCGGGGGCAGGCGTGGCGGGGTGGGCGCGACATCTGGTTCAGCCCCCGCCCGCTGCTCGGTGCGGGCGCGGGCAAGCTCGCCTTCGTCTTCCCCGGCCTGGAGGCGGAGTTCGCCCCGCGCACCACCGACCTGGCCGCCCACTTCGGCCTGCCGGACCGCGAGTGGTCCGCCGCCGACCTGGGCCGGCACGGTGCCGGCCTGATCGAGGTGGGCAAGCTGCTCGACGAGGCGCTGGCCCGGATCCGGGTACGACCCGACGCGGTCGCCGGGCACAGCATCGGCGAGTGGACCGCCGCCGCGGTCAGCGGTCAGATCAGCACCGCTGCGATGGACGAGTTCCTGGCCCTGTTCAACGCCGACTCGGTGGAGGTCTCCGGGTACGTCTTCGCGGCCGTCGGGGCCGGCGCCGATCTGGTCACCCCGCTGCTCGGCGACTACCCAGGGGTGGTCCTCTCGCACGACAACGCCCCGGCGCAGTCGGTGGTCAACGGCCCGGAGCCGCAGGTCGACCGGTTGGTCGAGGCGCTGCGTACCCGCAACGTGCTGTGCCAGAAGCTGCCGTTCCGGTCGGCGTTCCACACCCCCGCCTTCGCCGACGGGCTCACCTCGATCGGCGCCGCCCTGGGCCGGTGGGAGGTGCACCCGACCCGGATGCCGGTGTGGTCGGCGACCCTGCACGCCCCGTTCCCCGCCGACGAGGAGGAGGTCAACCGGATCTTCGTGCGGCACATGATGGAGCCGGTCTGGTTCCGGCAGACCGTCGAGGCGATGTACGCCGCCGGGTTCCGGGTGTTCCTCCAGGTCGGTGCCGGGCAGCTCGCCTCGCTGATCGGCGACAACCTGCGCGGGCGTGACCACCTCGCGATGCCGGTGAACACCGCGCACCGCAGCGGGCTCAACCAGCTGCGTCGGGTCGCCACCGCACTGTGGGTGGAGGGCGGTACCCCGGACCTGTCGGCGCTGGGCACTGTGGGCCGTACCCCGTCGGTGGCCGCGACCGGCGGCCCGGCTCCGGCGACGGCCACCGCCGCCGGGCCGGCGAAGTCCGCCACCGCCGCCGGGCCGGCGAAGTCCGCCACCGCCGCCGGGCCGGCGAAGTCCGCCGGTGGCACCGGTCGGCGTGGCCCCCGGATGAAGCTCGACCTCGGCGGGCCGCTGGTCCGCCTCGGTGCGGACGCCGCCGGCCTGCTCGGCGTGACCGCGCAGGCGAACGGGTCGACGAACGGGTCGACGCCGGTCGCCGGGAACGGCAGCGGCCGACCGCTCGTCGCCGGGCCGGACCACGGCACCACCGGTCGGAACGGCACCACCGGTCGGAACGGCGCATCGACCCGACCGGCCGCACCGACGCCGGTCGCCGTACCACCCTCGGTCGCCCGACCGGTGGCCACGCCGCCACCCGCCGCGTCGCCACCCGCCGCGCAGCCGGTCCCGGTCGCGCAGCCGGTCCCGGTCGCGCAGGCGGTCCCGGTCGCGCAGCCGGCCGGACGGCCCGGTGGGCGGAGCGACGAGGCACCGCCCGCCGCAGCGCCGGCCACCGCGCTGGACGCGCTGCACCGGCTCGCGGGCGAGTCCAGCGCAGCGGCCGAGTTCGCCGCCCTGCTCCGGGAGAACGCCCGGGGCCCGGTCGGTCTGCTGCCGACGACCGGCGGCAACGGCACCACCACGCCGTCCCGGCCCGGCCCGGCTACCGCCCCCGCCGCCGGGCCATCCGTCGCGGCCGCCGGGAAACCGTCCGCCGCACCGGCCGGCGCGGCACCCGCTGCGCCGGTGGGGACGCTGCCGGCGACACCGGCTGCCCCGACCCGCCCGGGGGTCGTCGCCGGGGTCGGTGCGGAGATCGGGCGGATCACCAGGCGGATCTCCCTGGAGACCATGCCGTACCTGCTGGACCACTGCTTCTTCGTGCAGCCCGACGACTGGCCGGACCCGGAGGACCGGTGGCCGGTGGTGCCGGCGACCGCCCTGGTCGCGCACATGATGGAGGCGGTCGAGCAGTTGGTGCCCGGCGTTCCGGTGGTGGCCGTGCACGACGCCAAGTTCAACAGGTGGCTGATCGCCGAGCCGGCCACCGACGTGGAGATCGTGGTCCGGACCGCCGGCCCGAACCGGTACGCGGTCGCCTTCGCCGGGTACGCGCGGGCGACCATCGAGGTCGGCACGGCGTACCCGGCGCCGCCGCCGGTCTGGACCCACGACCCGGCCACCGAACGACCGCCCACCCTCGGCGCCGCCGAGATGTACGCGGAGCGGTTGATGTTCCACGGTCCGCAGTTCCAGGGCGTGACCGACGTGCACGCGCTGGGCGACATGCACGTCCGGGGCGTGGTCACCGCCCCGGTGCCGCCCGGGGCGCTGCTGGACAACGCGCTCCAGCTCATCGGCAACTGGCTGATCACCACCCAGCCGTTCCGGACCGTCGCGTTGCCGGTGGGGCTCGGCCAGGTGCGGTTCTACGGGCCGCCCCCACCGGCCGGCCGGGCGTTCGAGTGCGTGGCCCGGGTCCGCGCCATCGACGACGGCAAGCTCGTCGCCGACACCCAGCTCAGCTACCAGGGTCGGGTGTGGTCGGAGATCGAGGGGGCGGTGGACCGCCGGTTCGACAGTCACCCGCAGGCCCGGGTGGCGGAACGGTTCCCCGAGCGGCACCCGATGTCGCTGTTGCAGCCCGAGGGCTGGACGATGGCGTTCGACTGCTGGACCGACCTGGTCACCCGGGGGATGGCGGCCCGGGGCATCCTCGGCGGCGCCGGCTACGCCGAGTACGAGCGGCACCCGGCGAAGAACCGCAAGCAGTGGATGCTGGGCCGGATCGCGGCCAAGGACGCGGTACGCGCCCGGCTGTGGGAGGACGGCCACACCGACATCTACCCGATCGAGCTGACCGTCGGCAACGACCCGGACGGCCGGCCGTGGGTGCGCGGGCGACCCGGCCGTGGCCTCGGCGACTGCGACGTCTCGCTGGCGCACTGCGCGGAGATCGGGGTGGCGGTCGCCCGGCGACGGGCACCCGACGCGGTGCCCGGGGGGCCCGGTGTCGGCATCGACGTCGCGGAGGTCACCGACCACCCGGAGAGCACCTTCACCTTCGCCCTCACCCCGGCCGAGCTGACCCTGTTGGCCTCCCTGGCCGGCGCGGACGCCGAGGCCCGACGGTTGTGGTTCACCCGGTTCTGGGCGGCCAAGGAGGCGGTCGCCAAGGCCGAGGGCACCGGGCTCGACGGTTCGCCGCGCCGGTTCCGGGTCTACTCGGCCACCGACGCCGGGCTGACCGTCCAGATCGGTGGGCGGGCGTACCGGGTCGGCATCCGGGACGTGGCCAACCCCGAGGACCTGCCGCCACGCCGGTACGTCGTCGCCTGGACCTGGGGGCCGGAACCGGCGCCCGCCACCCCGCCCGGGGTGTCCCGACCGTGAAGCGGCACCCGGTGCACACCGCAGTCCATCCCGTTCGACAAGCAGAAGGAGCAACGACCATGCCCGCGGCCCAGGACACCATCCTCGCCGAACTCACCGAGATGATCGACACCGTGCTGGGCGACTTCGCGGACGACCAGACGGTCACGATGGACACCACCTTCTCCGACGACCTGGGGATGGAGAGCATCGACGTCGTCGCGCTCGCCGGCCGGCTCCAGGCCCGCTACGGCGACACGGTCAACTTCGCCCACTTCGTCGCCAAGCTGGACCTGGACACCGTCCGGGAGTTGAAGGTGGGGCAGCTCGTCGCGCACATCGCCGAGTCGTTGGGGCAGGCCGACGAGGTCGGGGCGGGCAGCCGGTGAGCATGGTCCGGGCGAACGGGATCACCCTGCACACGCAGCGGCTCGATCCCCCCGGTCCGGCCGCCGACGGCCGGACCGGGCCGACGCCGACCGCCGTGCTGATCCACGGGATGGCCTCGGACACCATGGCGAGCTGGTACTTCACCCTGGCCGATCCGCTGTCCCGGGCCGGTTTCCCGACCGTCCTGTACGACCTGCGCGGCCACGGGCGTAGTGAGCGTCCCGCCACCGGGTACGCCCTGGACGACTTCGTCGACGACCTGGCGGCGCTGCTGACCGCCCTGGACGTCACCGGTCCCCTGCTGCTGCTCGGCAACTCGTTCGGCGGGACCATCGCGTTCGGTTACGCCGCCCGGCACCCCGACCGGGTGGCCGGCATCGTGACCGTGGAGTCCGCGCCGCCGACGCCGGAGTGGATGCGCCGGGTCCGCGAGCGGCTCGCCCGGGTCGCCGCCCGGCTGCCCCGGGCCGGGGCGGTCACCGAGATCGGGGCCCGGCGCGGCCGGGTCGCCGCCCAACGGGCCGCCGAGACGCAGCGGATGCTCACCGACACCAGCCTGGCGCAGGAGTTGCCGGCGAGCCCGCTGCCGACGGCCGGGGCGCTGGCCGCGATCGGCTGCCCGGTGCTCTGCCTCTACGGCGGCGACTCGGCGGTGGTGGAACTGGCCCCGGCGGTACGCGGACTGCTGCCGCAGACCCGGGTCGCGGTGCTGCCCGACCAGAAGCACACGGTGCTGATCGACCGACCGGAGGAGATCCGCCGGCTGGTCTTCGCCTGGCTCGCCGAGGACTGCTCGCTCGACGTGGCCCAACCCACCACCGCATGACGACGCGACACGCAGGAGGTCTTCCGATGGACACCCCGATCACCGGCCGGTCGATCATCATCAGCAACGGTCGGTGCGGCTCCACGCTGCTGTCCGACCTGATCCACGAGGAGCCGGACACCCTGTCGGCCCAGGAGTTCTTCATGTCGGTGGCGCCGTGGGCACGCAGCGCCGAGGTGCTCACCGGCGACGAGTACTGGGCGGTGCTGGCCAGCCCCAAGGCGGAGCTGTCCACGCTGTTCCGGATCGGGTTGCCGCCGAAGGAGGTGCGCTACCCGGCGACCGGCAGGTGGGCCGACCGGCTGACCGAGCTGCCCCGGATCCTGGCGATCACCCTGTCCAAGCTCACCGCCGACCCGGACGCGTTGTTCGACCAGCTCGCCGCACGGGTGCCGCAGTTCCGCACCCAGACGGTGGCCCAGCACCACCACGACTTCCTGGACCTGCTCGCCGTGCTCACCGGCAAGACCCGGTGGGTGGAACGCTCCGGCGGCTCCAGCCACGTCGCGCCCTACCTGCTGCGGGGCTTCCCGGACTGCAAGGTCGTCTACCTGACCCGCAACTGGGAGGACACCGCCCGGTCGATGAGCCGGCACTCGTCGTTCCAGCTCATCCAGTTGCGGGTGGAGTTCCTCGGCCGGTGCGGCCTGGACCCGTTCCGGGTCGGTGCCGACCAGTCGGTGCCGGAGGACCTCCAGCCGTACCTGCCGGACCGGCTGACCGCCGACGCGTTGCGCGAGCGCGGCCAGGACCTGCGCCGCTACCTCGGACTGTGCGCGTTCATGAGCAGCCAGGCCGACCAGGCGCTGCGGGACGTGCCCCCGGAGCACCTGCTGCGGATGTCGTACGAGGACCTGGTCGCCGACCCGGTCGCCGAGCTGACCGGCCTCGGCCGGTTCCTGGACTTCCCCGACCCGTCCGGATGGGCCGAGCGGATGGCGTCACGGGTGGTCGCCCCGGCGCCCCGGAAGCTGCCCGCCGCCGTCTGAGCGGTCCCTGTGTGTCCCTCCCGCCCGAAACCGGGGCGGGTGTCCCCCTTCCCTAGAAAGAGAGACAGTTGAATCCACTCCGGATCTCCGCGCGACGGTTGATGACCGTCGTCGCCGTGCTCGGACTCGGGCCCGTGCTGGTGGCTCCTTCGGCGGCGCTCAGCGCGCCGTTGGACGCCGCCGACGCGGCCGGCACGCACCAGAGCAGCCCGCAGCTGCTCGCCAAGGCCCAGCCGGACGAGTGCTTCGCCGGGATCGGGTTGCCGTACCCGGCCGGCCCGCCGTGCGCCGAGGGCAAGACCAAGGTGAACCAGGCGTACCTGTGGGGGATGACCCGGGTCGGCAAGACGCTGTGGTTCGGCACCGGAGCCAACGTCAACTGTCTGACCAGCGGACGGGCCCTGCGCAACACCACGCCGACGGTGAACGACGACTGGGTCTGCGAGTACGGCGAGAGCCAGGTCGCCAAGCGCAACCCGCAGTTGCCGGCCATCCTCGGTGACCACCGTCAGCCGCGCCTCTACACCTACGACACCCGGGCCAACAAGCTGACCGAGAAGACCGACCTGGTGAAGGCGGCCTCCACCGACGACGCCAACCGGTTGCAGACCACGGCCGGCATCCGGGCGGCGGGCAACTTCAACGGGGTGGCGCTGCTGGGCGGCCCGGCGCTGGGCACCAGCGTCAACCTGTTCGCGTTCGACACCGACACCGGCGCGTTCCTCGGCTCGCGCAACTTCCCCATGTACGGCAACATCAGGCACTTCACGGTGGCCGGTGACGCGCTGTACGCCGGGGTGGGCGTCGGCGCCAACGGCGGTGAGCGCGGCAACGTGCTGCGCTGGACGGGCAGCAAGTCCGACCCGTTCGCGTTCACGGTGGTGGCGAACCTGCCGGCGCAGGCCGCCGATCTCACCGTCCACCAGGGGCGGCTCTTCGTCACCACCTGGCCGGGTTCGGACGCCGAGCTGGCCGGTCCGACCGCCGGTTCCGCGCCCCCGCCGCCGAGCATCGCCGCGGTCTGGATGAGCCCGCTGCTCGCGTCGGGTGCTCCGGGGCTCAACCCCGAGGACGCCGACGGCTGGCAGCAGGTGTGGAACGTGTCGGCGTACGAGCCGGACCCGGTGGTGGCCCGGGCGTACGCCCTGGGCGGCCTGGCCTCCTACGGCGGCTTCCTCTACTGGGGCACGATGCACGTGCCGATGAAGGCGACCACTGTGCACATGGCGACGTACCCTCCTGCGGACGAGGCGGCGGCGCAGGCCACCATCCAGAACACCCAGCGGTCGATCAGCATCTACCGGGGCCGCAACTTCGGCTCCCAGTTCCAGAAGGTCGACCTGCTCTACGGCTCGACGGAACTGCCCGCGTACGACCCGGCGGCCAACGGTGGGGCCGGGGCCTGGGCGTTGCAGTCGACGCACCAGACGCCGAAGTTCGGGCCGGCCGGTTTCGGCAACCCGTACAACAACTACACCTGGAAGATGGTGGTCGCCGGCGGGAAGCTGTACGTCGGCACGATGGACTGGAGTTACCTGGCCAAGGAGCTGGGCAAGGAGACCGCCGCCGAGCTGGGCCTGTCGCCGGAGCTGGCGGACGATCTGGCCGAGGCCCCGATGGCGGCGGCCGGGCTGCGGGCCAGTGCCCTGCCCGAGGCGGTCTACGGCGGTGACCTGTACGCCTTCCCGTCACCGACGAAGGCGGCGACGACTGTCGACAAGACCGGGCTGGGCAACTACCTGAACTACGGAATCCGCAACATGGTCGCCGACGGTCCCACCCTCTACCTGGGGATGGCGAACCCGATGAACCTGCGGGCCGACCCGACCGACGACGTCCCCGAGGGTGGTTGGGAACTGATCCGGCTCCGGGGCTACTGAGATCGGGGGCACCGGCCCGGTGACAGCGTCGTCGCCGGGCCGGCACCCCACTCCCGTCGGGCGGGCTGTCCCCCGCCGGAGGGCCGGGGACCGGACGGTCCGTGCCCGTTTGCCGAATCCTGGTGTGTCCCTGACGTTGCTCGAACATTCCCCGGCGAAAGTACTAGTTATGATGCCTTTTACCGTTTTCCACTCTGAAGTCGGGCGGAACCGCTGCCGGTCGGCCGCCCGGCTCGCCGGGACGCTCACGCTGCTCGTCGCCCTGACCACCGCCGCCGGGTGCAGTCCCGACCGCCGGGAATCCGCGCCCGACGGGGACGGGTCCGGTCCGGCGGCCAGCACCCCCGCCAGCGGCGGGGCGCGGCCGGCACCCGACATCCCCGTCGGCAGCTCCACGCACACCGTCACGGTGGACGGTCGGGAACGCAGCTACCGGCTCTACCGGCCCGCCTCGGCCGACCTCAGCGGGCCCGTCCCGCTGGTGGTGATGCTGCATGGCGCGGCCGGCACCGGCGAGCAGGCCGAGCAGGCGTACGGCTGGACGGGCCAGGCCGACCGGGACGGCTTCCTGGTGCTGTTCCCGGACGGGCTGAACCGGGCCTGGGCGGTCGGCCCGCAGTGCTGCGGGGCACCTGCCCGGGACGGCGTCGACGACGTCGCCTTCGTCACCGAACTGGTCGCCACCGTCGGCCGGGAGCTGCCGGTCGACCCGGCCCGCCGGTACGTCACCGGGATCTCCAACGGCGGGCTGCTGGCGTACAAGCTGGTCTGCGACACGACGACCTTCGCCGCGATCGGTGCGGTGGCGAGCACCCTGACCGGGCAGTGCCCCGACCCGAAACCGGTCTCGGTGCTGCACATCCACGGTCGACAGGACCAGACCATGCCGTACGGCGGCGGCCCCGGCCGCCGGGACAACGGCGGCACCGGGCGCAATCCGGTGAAGATCGACGGCCCGCCCACCCCCGAGCTCGCCGCCCGGTGGCGGACCGTCGACTCCTGCGGCGCACCGAAGGTGACCACCGACGGGCCGGTCACCCGGGCGACGGCGAGCTGCGCCCAGGGCCGCGCCGTCGAGCTGATCACCGTCGCCGACGCCGGACACCAGTGGCCCGGCGGCCGGCCCAACCCGCCCCGGGCGGAGAAGCTGCTCGACCTCGATCCGCCCTCCACCGCGCTGAACGCCACCGACACCATCTGGCGGTTCTTCGCCGCCCACCCCAAGCCCAGCGGCGGCTGACCGTCGCCGGCCGCCGGCACCCGCACCCCCAGGACAGGAGTTGAGATGCCCAGCAGAGACGGGCCGGCAGTGGTCGAGGTCCACGACCTCGTCAAGCGCTACCCCCGCACCGACACCAACGCGGTCGACGGGCTGTCGTTCACCGTCGCGCCGGGCGAGATCTTCGGACTGTTCGGGCCGAACGGGGCCGGCAAGTCCACCACCGTCGGCATCCTGACCACCCGGCTGCGGGCCACCGGCGGCCGAGCCCTGGTCGGCGGGGTCGACGTGGGCCGGGACCCGGCCGCCGCCCGCGCCCAACTGGCCGTGGTGCCCCAGCACAACAACCTCGACCGGGCGCTGACCCCCCGGCAGAACCTGGTCTACCACGCCACCTACCACGGGGTACGACGACGGGAGGCACAGGCCCGCGCCGCGGAGCTGCTGGAACGGTTCGGCCTCACCGACCGGGCGGACCGGCGGATCGAGGCGTACTCGGGCGGGATGGCGCAACGGTTGATGATCGCCCGCGCGCTGGCCCACGAGCCCGCGGTGCTCTTCCTCGACGAGCCGACCAACGCCCTCGACCCGCAGACCCGCCTGCTGATCTGGGGGCAGCTCCGTGAGCTGCGCCAACGGGGGGTGGCGATCGTGCTGACCACCCACGCGATGAACGAGGCGGCCCGGGTGGTCGACCGGGTCGGCATCGTCGACCACGGTCGGCTGCTCACCCTCGACACCCCTACCAACCTGGTCCGGGGCCTGGCCGGGGACGCGCTGCTCGACCTCACGGTCACCCCGGCCGGCGGGGACGACCCCGACGCGCTCTGCGCCGCCCTCGGCGAGCTGACCGGCGTACGCAAGGCGGAGCGGTTGGCGGCGCCGACCGTGCCGGCCGGGTGGCGACCCGGTGGCGGCGGGGCCGGGCTGGCCGGTGTCGGGGCGGGCGGCGGCGGGGCAGGCGGCGCCGGGATGCTGGCCGCGCTCGCCGCCGGGGCCGGCGGTGGACGCGCCGGTGCCGGCCGGCTGGCCGCGCTGGCCGGCGCGGGACTGCTCGGGCGTGGCGGCGGCGCGGCGGGCAACGGCGGTCGCGGCCGGCTGCGCATCCGGCTGCACCTGGCAGGCGATCCCGCCATCATGCTCGGCCCGGCGGTGACAGTGCTCGCCGCCCGGTCGGCGGCGATCAACGCGGTCGACATCGGCGAACCCAGCCTGGAGGACGTCTTCATCGAACTCACCGGAAGGCAACCGCGGTGACCGCTCTCGACACCCCGACCCCGCAGCGTACGACGACCGCGCCGCGCCCCCGCCCCGGGACCGGGCGGGTGTTCGCCGCGGTGCTGCGCCGCGACCTGATGGTCACCGGCCGGGAACTCTGGATCATCCTGGTGCAGGTCGGGCTGACCCCGCTGTTCATGCTCTTCGTCTTCGACACCGTCCTCGGCAGCCAGGGCCTCGTCGGGCGGGGCTTCGCCGACGTCTTCCTGCCCGGCATCATCGCGCTGGCCGCCCTCACCACCGCGTTGCAGAGCGTGGCCCTGCCGCTGGTGAAGGAGTTCGGTTTCACCATGGAGATCGAGGACCGGCTGATGGCGCCGCTGCCGACCGGGTACGTCGCGATCGGCAAGCTGGTGATCGCCACCATCCGGGGGTTGCTCGCGGCCGTGCTGATCTACCCGCTCGGGGCGCTGATGGTCGGCTCCGCGCCGTGGCGGCCGGCGGGGTTGCCGCTGGCCATGGTGGTGGCGCTGCTCGGGGCGTGGATCGGCGGGGCGATCGGGATGAGCCTGGCCACCACCCTGCCGGTGCAGCGGATCAACGTCACCTTCTCGGTGATCCTCACCCCGATCATCTGGACCGGCTGCATCCACTACCCGTGGCCCCGGCTGTCGTCGGTGCCGTGGTACCAGGCGGTCACCGCGCTCAACCCGATGACGTACGTCTCGGAGGGGGTGCGCGGGGCGTTGCTGCCCGGCGTACCGCACCTGCCGGCGTGGGTGTGCCTGACCGTGCTGACCGGGGTGGCCGTCGTGCTCACCTGGGTCAGCGTCCGCTGTTTCGGCCGCCGGGCGATCCAGTGACCGCCCGCGCCCCTGCACCGACCCCGCCCCCGACCGGTCGAGGAGTAGCCATGGCAGACCCCACCACCGCCGAATCCGACCCGGCGCTCGCCCGCCGGCTCGCCCGCCTCGCCGGAGAGCTGCTGCTGCGGGTACGCGCCAGCCACGGCCACGCCGATCCCGCCGCGTTGAAGGCGGCCGGGGACCGGGCGTCGCACGACCTCCTGCGGGCCGAGCTGGCCCGGTGGCGGCCGGCCGACGCGGTGCTGTCCGAGGAGGACGAGGGCTCCCGGCTGGTCGACACCGGAGACGGGGTGTCCCGGCGGACCGCCGACCGGGTGTGGATCATCGACCCGTTGGACGGCACCCGGGAGTTCTCCGAGGAGGGGCGCACCGACTGGGCCGTGCACGTGGCGCTCTGGGCGCGCGACGCGGCGACCCCGCACGGGCTGGTGGCCGGGGCGGTCGGGTTGCCGGCGCAGCACCGGGTGCTGGCCACCGACGTCCCCGCCCCGCCGCCGGCCGCGCCCGGCGGGGTGATCCGACTGGCGGCCAGCCGCAGCCGTCCCCCTGCCTTCCTGGCCGAACTGGCGCAGGAGGTGGGCGCCGAGCTGGTGCCGATGGGCTCGGCGGGGGCGAAGATCGCGGCGGTGGTGACCGGTGACGTGGACGCGTACATCCACGCCGGCGGCCAGTACGAGTGGGACTCCGCCGCGCCGGTCGCGGTGGCCACGGCCGCCGGGCTGCACGCGTCCCGCATCGACGGCTCCCCGCT
Source organism: Micromonospora sp. DSM 43699 (assembly GCF_055517075.1). Lineage (NCBI taxonomy): Bacteria > Bacillati > Actinomycetota > Actinomycetes > Micromonosporales > Micromonosporaceae > Micromonospora > Micromonospora sp. DSM 43699. Next base: position 313 of record NZ_JBTMMT010000106.1, on the reverse strand, counting down.
GACCTACAACGAGGCGGATCCACGCCTGCCGGACCTGCTGGTCTGCCGCGACGAACTGGCCGCACCGCTGCTCGCCGCGCTGCGGCGGCAACTGGCCGGCACGGCGGTCCCGTCCGGCTCCCCCGTCCCCCACCCCGGAAAGGACCCGCGATGAGCAGCGAACCGGCTGCGTACCAGGTCTCCCAGCTCGACGAGTTGGAGGCGGAGAGCATCTTCGTGATGCGTGAGGTGGTCGCCGAGATGGAGCGGCCGGTCCTGCTCTTCTCCGGTGGCAAGGACTCGATCGTGATGTTGCGGTTGGCGCAGAAGGCGT
>NZ_JBTMMT010000105.1:0-15251 GCF_055517075.1 Micromonospora sp. DSM 43699 | reverse complement strand
AGCGGTTGTCGGATGCGCAGCGGGAGGGTCGGCGGATCCTTGCGGTGGTGCGGGGTTCGGCGGTGAATCAGGATGGTGCGTCGAACGGTCTCACCGCGCCGAATGGTCCGTCGCAGCAGCGGGTGATCCGGCAGGCTCTCGCCAACGCCCGGCTGTCGACGGCGGACGTGGACGCGGTGGAGGCGCACGGCACGGGCACCACGCTGGGTGACCCGATCGAGGCGCAGGCGCTGTTGGCCACGTACGGGCAGGACCGCGAGGTGCCCCTGCTGCTCGGGTCGATCAAGTCGAACATCGGTCACACCCAGGCGGCGGCTGGTGTGGCGGGTGTGATCAAGATGGTCCTGGCGATGCGGCACGGCCTGGTGCCGCCGACGCTGCACGTGGACGAGCCGTCCCCGCACGTGGACTGGACCGCCGGAGCGGTGGCTCTGGCGACGGAGGCGACGCCGTGGCCGCAGACCGGTCGGCCGCGTCGGGCGGCGGTGTCGTCGTTCGGTATCTCCGGCACCAACGCCCACGTCGTGCTGGAGCAGGCCGCCGGGCCCACGGTCGTCGCCGAGTTCCAGCCGGGCATCGCCGCCGCCGGGCTCGTCCCGCTCGTGCTGTCCGCCACCGACCGGGCCGCGCTGCGGGAGCAGGCCGTCCGCCTGCGGTTGCACCTCGCCGCGCACCCCGAGATCGAACCGGCCGAGGTGGCGTACGCCCTCGCGACCACCCGGGCGGCGTTTCCGCACCGGGCCGTCGTGCTCGGCCAGGACCAGGCCGAGCTGAGCCAGGGCCTGACCGCGCTCGCCGACGGCGGGACCGTCCCCACCGTGGTGACCGGCTCGGCCCTGCGCAACACCAACCCCGTCTTCGTCTTCTCCGGGCACGGCTCGCAGTGGCCCGGCATGGCCGCCGAGCTGCTGGAGACCTCGCCGGTGTTCGCCGCGTCCATCGCCGAGTGCGAGGCCGTCCTCGCGCCCTGGGTCGACTGGTCGCTGACCGACGTGCTGCGCGGCACCGACGGTGCCCCGCCGCTGGTCGCCTCCGGTGTCGTGCAGCCCACCCTGTGGGCGGTGATGATCTCCCTGGCCCGGCTGTGGCGCTCGCTCGGCGTACGGCCGGCCGCAGTGGTCGGGCACTCCCAGGGGGAGATCGCCGCCGCCTGCGTGGCCGGCGCCCTCTCCCTCGAGGACGCCGCCAGGATCGTCGCCCTGCGCAGCCAGGTGCTCGCCGACATCGCCGGTCGGGGCGGGATGCTGTCCGTCTCCCTGCCCGCCGACCGGGTCCGCGAGCTGCTGACCCGGTGGGACGGCCGACTCTGCGTGGCCGTCGTCAACGGCCCCAAGTCCGTCGTGGTCGCCGGCGACCCGGAACCCCTCGCCGAGCTGGCCGCCGTCTGCGCGGCCGACGACGTGCGCACCCGTCCCATCGACGTCGACTACGCCTCCCACTCCCCGCACGTCGAGGCCGTCCGGGACCGGCTCCTGGCCAGCCTCGACGGGATCACGGCCCGCCCCGCCGAGCTGACCTTCTACTCAGCGCTCACCGGCCGGCAGACCGACACCACCACCCTCGACGCCGGCTACTGGTACCGCAACCTGCGCGAGACGGTGAACTTCGAGCAGGCCGTGCGCAGCCTGCTCGCCGACGGACACCAGGTCTTCCTGGAGGTCGGCCCGCACCCAGTGCTCAGCTTCGGCATGCAGGAGACCATCGACTCCGGTGAGCACGAGGCTGCGGTGGTGAACACCCTGCGGCGCGGCGCGGGCGGTTGGCCCCGCATGCTCTCCGCCCTGGCCGAGCTGCACGTCCACGGCGTCGACGCGGACTGGACCGCCGTCTGCGGCGTCGCCACCGGCCCCGCCGTGCCGCTGCCCACCTACGCCTTCCACCGGCAGCGCTACTGGCCCGAGGCGCCGGTGCGGACCGGTCCGGCCACCACCGTCGAGGATCCTGTCGACCGCCAGTTCTGGGACGCCGTCGAGCGGTCCGACGCCGACGCGCTGGCCGCCGCGATGCGCATCGACGGGACCGGGGCGCGGGCGCTCGGCGAGGCGCTGCCGGTGCTGTCCGAGTGGCGGCAGCGCCGCCGTGACGAGTCCACCGTGGACGCCTGGCGGTACCGGGTGCGCTGGCAGCCGCTGCCCACCGCGTCGTCCGCCCGACTGGGCGGGACCTGGCTGCTCGTCGCGCCGGCCGCGTACGCGGGCCACGTGATGGTCGGTCAGACCATCCAGGCCCTCGGCGAGGCCGGCGCCGACGTCGTGCCGGTGACTGTCGCCGACCCGGACCGCGGTGCGCTCGCCGAGCAGCTCGCCGGCCTCGACGCCCTCGCCGTCTCCGGCGTGTTCTCCCTGCTCGCCCTGGACGAGGAGGACCACCCGGAGCGCCCGGTCGTGTCCGCCGGGCTCGCCGGCACCCTCGCCCTCGTGCAGGCCCTCGGTGACGCCGGGATCGCCGCGCCGCTGTGGTGCGCCACCCGGGGTGCCGTCACCACGGGCCGCGCCGACCCGCTCGACCACCCTCGGCAGGCCCTGGTCTGGGGCCTCGGCCGGGTCGCCGCCCTGGAACACCCCGACCGCTGGGGTGGCCTCGTCGACCTGCCCGCCGTCCTGGACCGGCGCACCCGGGGCCGGCTCGCCGTCGCCCTCGCCGGCCTGGGGTACGAGGACCAGATCGCGGTACGCACCTCCGGCCTGTTCGCCCGCCGGCTCGTCCGCGCGGGCGAACAGGCGACCCCGCCGGACGCCGCCGGGTGGCGTCCCGCCGGCACCGTCCTGGTCACCGGCGGCCTCGGCGCGATCGGCGCGCACGTGGCCCGGTGGCTGGCCCGCGAGGGCGCGTCCCACCTGGTGCTGACCAGCCGGCAGGGCCCGGCGGCACCCGGCGCGGCCGAGCTGGAGGCGGAGCTGACCGCCCTCGGCGTGACCGTGACGGTGGCGGCCTGCGACGTGACCGACCCCGACTCGCTGCACGCCCTCGTCGACCGGCTCGCCGGGCAGGACGTCCGGATCGACGCGGTCTTCCACGCCGCCGGCGTCGCCCATGCCGGCCCGCTCGCCGGCACCGACCTGGCCGAACTCGCCGCCGCCCTGCACGCCAAGGTGGCCGGCGCGGTCAACCTCGACGCGGCGTTCGGCGGTGACGTGGCCGCCTTCGTCCTCTTCTCCTCCGGCGCGGGCGTCTGGGGCGGTGGCTTCCAGGGCGGCTACGCCGCCGGCAACGCCTTCCTCGATGCCCTCGCCGAGGACCGCCGCCGGCGCGGCCTCCCCGCCACCGCCGTGGCCTGGGGCGCCTGGGACGGCGGCGGGATGATGGCGGCCGAGGGCGCCGACCAGATGTTCCGCTCCGGCGTCCGGCCGATGCGATCCGACCTGGCCGTGGCCGTCCTCGCCCAGGCGCTCGCGCACGACGAGGTGGCCCTCGCCGTCGCCGACATCGCCTGGGACCGGTTCTACCAGACCTACGCGCTGACCCGCCCCCGACCGCTGATCGAGGACGTCCCCGAGGTCGCCCGGCTCGTCGCCGCCCGCGCCCGGGACGACGACGAGCCCACCGAAGCCTCCCCGCTGCGGGCCCGGCTCACCGGACTGGCCGAGCCGGAGCGTCGCCGTACCCTGCTGGAACTGGTCCGGATGCACGCCGCGGCAGTGCTCGGGCACGCCTCCGCCGAGACGATCGGCGCCGACCGGCCGTTCCGCGAGATCGGCTTCGACTCGCTCAGTGCCGTGGAGATGCGCAACCGGCTCGGCGAGGCGACCGGGCTGAAGCTGCCCGCCACGCTGGTCTTCGACCGACCCACCCCGGCCCTGCTCGCCGGATGGCTGACCGACCGCATCCTCGGCGTCACCGAGCGGGTCGACGCCCCCACGTCTGCCGTCGCCGCCCTCGACGAGCCCATCGCCATCGTCGCGATGAGCTGCCGCTACCCGGGCGGGGTGGCCAGCCCGGAGCAGCTGTGGCGGCTGGTCACCGAGGGGCGCGACGCGATCGCGGCGTTCCCCGCCGACCGGGGCTGGGACCTCGACGCCCTCTACGACCCCGACCCGGACACCCCGGGCACCTCGTACGTGCGGGAGGGCGGCTTCCTCGCCGACGCGGGGGGCTTCGACGCTGGACTGTTCGGCATCTCCCCGCGCGAGGCGCTGGTGATGGATCCGCAGCAACGGCTGCTGCTGGAGACCGGCTGGGAGCTGTTCGAGCGGGCCGGTATCGCCCCCGCCGACATGCGGGACAGCAGCACCGGTGTCTTCGTCGGCACCAACGGGCAGGACTACGCCACCCTCCTCATGGCCGCACGGACCGAGACCGAGGGCTTCCAGGCCACCGGCAACGTCGCTGCGGTGCTCTCCGGCCGGCTCTCCTACACCTTCGGCCTCCAGGGGCCGGCGGTCAGCGTGGACACCGCCTGCTCGTCGTCGCTGGTCGCCCTGCACCTGGCCGTGCAGGCGCTGCGGGCCGGCGAGTGCGACATGGCGGTCGCCGGCGGCGTGACGGTGATGGCGACTCCCGGCCCGTTCCTGGAGTTCGCCAGGCAGCGCGGCCTCGCCGCCGACGGCCGGTGCAAGTCGTTCGCCGGGGCGGCCGACGGCACCGGCTGGGGCGAGGGGGCCGGGCTGCTGCTCCTCCAGCGCCTCTCCGACGCCCGCCGCGACGGCCGGCGGATCCTCGCCGTGGTGCGCGGCTCCGCCACCAACCAGGACGGCGCATCCAACGGGCTGACCGCCCCGAACGGCCCCGCCCAGCAGCGGGTCATCCGGCAGGCCCTGGCCAACGCCCGGCTCACCCCGGCCGATGTGGACGCCGTCGACGGCCACGGCACCGGCACCCGCCTCGGCGACCCGATCGAGGCGCAGGCCCTGCTCGCCACGTACGGGCAGGACCGACCGGCCGACCGGCCGCTGCTGCTCGGGTCGGTCAAGTCGAACCTCGGCCACACCCAGGCCGCCGCGGGCGTCTCCGGTGTGATCAAGATGGTGATGGCGCTCCGGCACGACCTGCTCCCGCCGACCCTGCACGTCGACGAGCCCACCCCGCAGGTGGACTGGTCGGAGGGCGCGGTCACGCTGCTCACCGAGGCCACCCCGTGGCCGGAGGTGGACCGGCCGCGCCGGGCGGCGGTCTCCGCCTTCGGGGTGAGCGGCACCAACGCCCACGTCATCCTGGAACAGGCCCCGCCCGTCGAGGCCGACACGCCCGGCGCCGGGCGGCTGCCCGCACTGCCGCTGCTGCCCTGGGCGGTCTCCGGCAACGACGAGGACGGCCTCCGCGCCCAGGCGGCCCGGCTCGCCGACTGGGCGTCGGCGGTGCCCGCCGCCGACCCCGTCGCCGTCGCGCGGGCCCTGGCCACCGGCCGGTCCCACCTGCGGCACCGCGCGGTGCTGCTCGCCGCCGACCGGGACGCTTACCTGGCCGGACTGCGGGCGCTCGCCGCCGGCCAGACCCACCCGGACGTCACCCGGGACGTCGCCGGGTCCGGCGGCACCGTCGCCGTGCTCTTCTCCGGGCAGGGCGCGCAGCACGCCGGGATGGGCCGCGAGCTCTACCGGGCGTTCCCCGCCTTCGCCGAGGCGCTCGACGAGGTCTGCCAACACCTCGACGTGCACCTGCCCCGGCCGCTGAAGACCGTCCTCTTCGCCGACGAGGGCAGCGCCGAGGCGGTTCTGCTCGACCAGACGGTCTTCACCCAGGCCGGGCTGTTCGCCGTCGAGGTGGCGCTGCACCGGCTCCTGGCGGGCTGGGGCCTCCGCCCCGACCTGGTCGCCGGGCACTCCGTGGGCGAGATCACCGCCGCGCACGTGGCCGGCGTGCTCACGCTGCCCGACGCCTGCGCCCTGGTCGGCAACCGGGGGCGGCTCATGCAGGCCCTCCCGGCCGGTGGCGGGATGCTCGCCGTCGCCGCCGGCGAGGCCGAGGTCACCGACACCCTCGCCCGGTACGCCGGCCGGGTGGCCGTCGCCGCCGTCAACGGACCGGCCGCCGTGGTGGTCTCCGGCCCCGGCGACGCGCTCACCGACCTGGCCGGGCACTTCGCCGCTCACGGCGTGCGCACCAAGCGGCTCAACGTCAGCCACGCGTTCCACAGCTCGCTGATGGAGCCGATGCTGGCCGAGTTCGCCGCCGTCGCCGCCACGCTCGACTACGCCCCGCCGACCGTGCCGCTGGTGTCCAACCTGACCGGCCGGGTCGCCGACCCCGGGCTGGTCTGCACGCCTGACTACTGGGTGCGGCACGTGCGGGAGGCCGTCCGGTTCGCCGACACCGTCACCCACCTGCGCGACCTCGGGGCCGGCACCCTGCTGGAGGTCGGCCCGGACACCGTGCTGACCGCCCTGGCCGCCGACGCGCTGCCCGGGGGCGGACCGCTCGTCACCGGGACGCAGCGTCGCGGCCGGGGCGAGGTGGCGACGCTGCTCGGCGCGGTGGCCAGGCTGCACTGCCACGGCGTACGCGTCGACTGGGCGGCGCTGCTGCCCGTCGCCGACCCGGTCGAGCTGCCCACGTACGCGTTCCGGCACCAGCGGTTCTGGCCCGTCGGCGTCGGCGACGTGGTCGGCGCCTCCGGGCAGGCCGCCACGGTGACCGGTACCGCCGACGAGGCGTTCTGGCGGGCCGTGACCGAGGGCGACGGGGACGGGCTGGCGGCCCGGTTCGGCGTCGACCCCGACCAGCCGTTGCGCGCCCAGCTGCCGACCCTCGCCGAGTGGCACCGCCGACGGCAGGGCGACGCGCTGGTCGACGGCTGGCGCTACCGGATCACCTGGCCGCAGCGGCGGCTCACCGCCGGCGTGGCCACCGGGGACTGGCTGCTGGTCGTCCCGGCCGGCACGGCGACGGAGACCGCCGACCAGCTCGGCGAGCTGGTCGAAGGGTACGGCGGTGAGGTCCGTACCGTCGCGGTCGACGCCGCGTCGATCACCCGGGCCGAGCTGGCCGGGCTGCTGCCCGCCGGCGCGCCCTGCCGGATCGTCTCGCTGCTCGCCCTGGACGAACGCCCCCACCCCGACCACCCGCACGTGCCGGCCGGGCTCACCGGCAACCTCGCCCTCGTCCAGGCCGTCACCGACGCCGTGCCGGTCGGGCCGCTGTGGCTGCTCACCCGGCAGGCCGTGACCACCGGCCCGGGCGACCCGATCGCCCGCCCCGCCCAGGCCACCACCTGGGGCCTCGGTCTGGTCACCGCACTGGAACACCCCGCCCACTGGGGCGGCCTGCTCGACCTGCCGGCGGAGCTGGACGCCGCCGCCGGGGAGCACCTGCTGCGGGCGCTGACCAACACCGACGCCGAGGACCAGCTCGCCGTCCGTCCACTCGGCACGCACCTGCGGAGGCTGGCCCGGGCGGCCCGCGGCGAACTGCCCGACGCCCCGGTCTGGCAGCCGCCGGACACCGTGCTCATCACCGGCGGCACCGGAGCGATCGGCCGGTACGCCGCCACCTGGCTCGCCCGGCACGGCACCCGGCGGCTGATCCTGGTCAGCCGGCGCGGCGCGGACGCCCCCGGCGTCGCCGACACGATTGCCGAGCTGGCCGAGATCGGCGCGCACGCCACGGCGGTCGCCTGCGACCTGGCCGACCGGGACGCCGTCGCGGCCCTGGTCGACGGGCTGCGTCGGGACGGCGAGACCGTGCGCGCCGTGGTGCACGCCGCTGGCGTCGGACGCCTCAACCCGGTCGCCGTGGTCAGCGCCGACGAACTGGCCGACGTGGTCTCCGGCAAGACTGCGGGGGCCCGCCACCTCGACGAACTGCTCGACCCGGACGACCTCGACCTGGTCGTCTACTTCTCCTCCATCGCCGCGGCGTGGGGCGTCGGCGACCACGGGGCGTACGCCGCCGGCAACGCCTTCCTCGACGCCTGGGCGCAGTCCCGGCCCGCCGGTCGGGCCCGGGTGGTCTCGGTCAACTGGGGGCCGTGGGCCGGTGGCGGCATGGTCAGCGACGACCACGCCGTGGCGATGAGCCGGCGCGGGGTCTCCCTGCTCGACCGGGAGCCGGCGATGGCCGCTCTGCGGGCCGCCGTCGAGGGCGACGGCACGGTGCTCACCGTCGCCGACGTCGACTGGGCGCGCTTCGCTCCGGTCTTCGCCTCCGCCCGGCCCCGGCCGCTGATCAGCGACCTGCCCGAGGTGGCGGCCCTGCGCGCCGGCTCCGGCCCGGCCACCGACGGCGGGGAGGAGGTCCTCAGCGGACTGCGCAAGCGGCTCGCCGACCTCACCGCCGCCGAGCAGAACCGGTTGCTGGTCGACCTGATCCGCACCGCCGCCGCCGAGGTGATCGGCCACGACACCCCGTACGCACTGGAGGCCGACCGGCCGTTCCGGGACCTCGGCTTCGACTCGCTGACCGCCGTGGAACTGCGCGGCCGCCTGGCGCAGGCCACCGGTCTCAACCCGCCCAGTTCCGTGGTGTTCGACTACCCGACCCCGCAGGCCCTCGCCGCGCACCTGCGTGCCGAGCTGGTCAGCGAGGCGTCGGTGGAGGCCCTGCCCACCGTCGACGAGCTCGACCGGCTGGAGGAGGCGCTCGCCGGGCGCGAGGCCGACGACATCGGCCGGGTGCGGATCACCATGCGGCTGCACCGGCTGTTGGAGCGTCTCGGCGCCGCCGAGCGGGGCGGCGGCGAGCGTCCCGACGGGGCCGCCGGGGTGGCCGACCGGCTGCGGACGGCCAGCAACCAGGAGCTGTTCGACCTTTTGGACAGGGACCTCGGGCTCTCCTGAGGCACGCGTCACGTACCGCTGCAGAACGAGGAAGTGAGACCAGCCATGGCGAACGTGCCGGTGGAGAACGAGGGGCCGAGGCCGACCACGTCGGACGAGGAGCGGCTCCGCGAGTACCTGACGCGTGTCGTCGCCGAGCTGCACCAGACCCGCCAGCGGCTGCGCGAGGTCAGCGCCGAGGAGTGCGAGCCGGTGGCGATCGTCGGCATGAGCTGCCGCTACCCCGGCGGCATCGACTCGCCGGAAGAGCTGTGGCGGTTCGTCTCGGCCGGAGGGGACGCCATCGGCGGCTTCCCCGCCGACCGGGGCTGGGACCTCGACCGGCTGCACCACCCCGACCCCGACAACCCCGGCACCTCGTACACCTCCTCCGGCGGGTTCCTCGGCGACGCCGGGCAGTTCGACGCGGCCCTGTTCGGCATCTCGCCCCGCGAGGCCGTCGCCATGGACCCGCAACAGCGGCTGCTGCTGGAGGTCACCTGGGAGACGTTCGAGCGGGCCGGCATCGCGCCGCTGTCGCTGCGCGGCAGCCGTACCGGCGTCTTCATGGGCACCTCCGGCCAGGACTACGCCGCCGTCATGCACCGCGCTCCCGGCGTCGAGGGGTACGTCCTCACCGGCACCGCCGCCAGCGTCGTCTCCGGCCGGATCGCCTACACCTTCGGGCTCGAAGGACCCGCGGTCACCGTGGACACCGCCTGCTCGTCGTCGTCCGTCGCCGTCCACCTCGCCTGCCAGGCCCTGCGTCAGCGCGAGTGCGGCCTGGCGCTGGCCGGCGGGGCCACCGTGCTGGCCACCCCCGGCCCGTTCGTCGAGTTCTCCCGGCAGCGCGGCCTGGCCACCGACGGGCGGTGCAAGTCGTTCGCCGCCTCTGCCGACGGCACCGGCTGGGGCGAGGGCGTCGGCGTGCTGCTGCTCGAACGGCTCTCCGACGCCCGCCGCAACGGTCACCCGGTGCTCGGGATCATCCGCAGCTCCGCGGTGAACCAGGACGGTGCGAGCAACGGGCTGACCGCCCCGAACGGCCCCGCCCAGCAGCGGGTCATCCGGCAGGCGCTGGCCGGCGCGAAGCTCACTCCCGACCTGGTCGACGTCGTCGAGGCGCACGGCACGGGCACCACCCTCGGTGACCCGATCGAGGCGCAGGCGCTGCTCGCCACGTACGGGCAGGAGCGGGGTGCCGGTGCCCCGCTCCTGCTCGGGTCGATCAAGTCGAACATCGGGCACACCCAGGCCGCTGCGGGCATCGCCGGGATCATCAAGATGGTCCAGGCCATGCGGCACGGGGTGGTCCCCGCCACCCTGCACGTCGACGAACCCACCCCGCACGTCGACTGGTCGGCCGGCCAGGTCGCCCTGGTCACCGAACCGACGCCGTGGCCGGCCGTCGACCGGCCCCGTCGGGCCGCGGTCTCCTCGTTCGGGATGAGCGGCACCAACACCCACGTCATCCTCGAACAGCCCGAGGACGCCCCCGCCGCCGCCGAGCGGCCCGACCTCCCCGCTCCCGCGCCCGTGCTGCTCACCGGCCGCACCCGCACCGCGCTGCGCCGTCAGGCCGGGCTCTGGTCGCGGTACGTCGCCGAGGGGTCCGACCTGGACCCGGCCGACGTGGGCTGGACCTCGGTGGTCTCCCGGTCGCCCCTCGGACACCGGGCGGTGGTCTTCGCCGCCGAGCGCGAGGAACTGGCTGCCGGGTTGACGGCGCTGGCCGACGGTCGGCCCGGGTCGGAGGTCGTCACGGGTGTCGCCGGCAACCCCGGTGAGGTGGCTTTCGTCTTTCCTGGTCAGGGTTCGCAGTGGGTGGGCATGGCGGCCGAACTGCTGGACACGGCTCCGGTGTTCGCGGAGAGGTTGGCGGCCTGTGCGGAGGCGTTGGGTCCGTATGTGGACTGGTCGCTGCTCGACGTGGTGCGCGGCGTACCGGACGCACCGTCGCTGGACCGGGTCGACGTGGTCCAGCCGGCGTTGTTCGCGGTGGGTGTGTCGTTGGCGGCGCTCTGGGAGTCGTACGGGGTTCGTCCGTCGATGGTGGTGGGTCATTCGCAGGGTGAGATCGCTGCCGCGTGTGTCGCCGGGGCGTTGAGTCTGGACGACGCGGCGGCGGTGGTGGCGCTGCGGAGTCGGGTCATCGCCGAGGTGGCCGAAACAGGCGCGATGGTGTCCGTCGCGACGACCGCTGACGAGATGGTCGGGACGATCACGCGCTGGGACGGTCGGATCGCCCTCGCTGCGGTCAACGGGCCCACCTCCGTGGTGGTGTCGGGTGACGTGGCCGCTCTCGACGAACTGGTGGCCCACTACGAGTCCCGCGAGATCCGTGTTCGACGGGTGCCGGTGGACTATGCCTCGCATTCGGCGCATGTCGAGCCGTTGCGGGAGCAACTCCTGGAGTTGTTGGCGGGGTTGTCTCCGCGTAGTGGGCAGGTGCGGTTCTGGTCGACGGTGGTGGGGGAGTGGCTGGACACAGCCGCTCTCGACGCGGATTACTGGTATCGGAATCTGCGACAGACGGTGCGTTTCGATGAGGCGGTGCGGGGTCTGGTCGCCGCCGGCTGTTCCGCGTTCGTTGAGGTCAGCGCGCATCCGGTGTTGACGATGGCGGTGCAGGAGTCGGTGGAGTTGGTCGCTGCTGATCCGGCGGCGGTGACGGTCACGGGTAGTCTGCGTCGTGGTGAGGGTGGTCTGGGTCGGTTCCACAGTGCTGTGGCGGAGGTTTTCGTCAGGGGTGTGTCGGTCGACTGGCGGCCGGCGTTCGGTGGTTGGTCGGGGCGTCGGGTCGACCTGCCCACCTACCCCTTCCAACGGGAGCACTACTGGGTGCCGGCGGAGGAACCCGCCGCCCCGACCACCGGTGCCGGCCTGCTCGACCACCGGTTCTGGGACGCCGTCGAACGCGCCGACCTGGACGCCCTGCGCGGCACCCTCGCCGTCGACGACGCCGAGGCCGTCGCGTCGCTGCGCACCCTGCTGCCCGTCCTCGCCGACTGGCGCCGGCAGCGGCAGGAACACTCCGTCCTCGACGGCTGGCGGTACCGGACCGACTGGCAGGTGACCCCGGAACCGGCCGCCGCCCGCCTCCACGGCACCTGGCTCCTGGCACTGCCCGCCGGGCTCGACGACGACCCGGCCGTACAGGGCGTCCGGGCTGCGCTGACCGACGCCGGCGCCGAACTGCTGCCGCTGACCGTCGCACCCGACGCCGACCGGGCCGGGCTCGCCGCGTCCCTGGCCGGTGCCGAGATCGCCGGGGTGGTCTCCCTGCTGGCCTGGGAACCACAGACCGGCGAGGACATCGTCCTGCCCGGCCTGGCCACCACTCTCGCCCTGGTGCAGGCGCTCGGTGACGCCGAACTCGCCGCGCCGCTGTGGCTGATGACCCGGGGGGCCGTCACCGTCGCCCCCTACGACCGGCTCACCGACCCCGGGCAGGGCGCGATCTGGGGCTTCGGCCGGGTGGTCAGCGTCGAGGCCCCCCATCGCTTCGGCGGCCTGGTCGACCTGCCGTCCCGCCTCGACGGTCGTACCGCCGGCCGGCTCGCCGCGATCCTCGGCGGCCCGCACGGAGAGGACCAGCTCGCGGTACGCGCCCCCGGTGTCTTCGTCCGCCGCCTGGTCCGCGCGGGACTCGGCGACCGCCCCCCGGCACGGCGCTTCACGCCCGCCGGAACCGCGCTGATCACCGGTGGCACCGGCGGACTCGGTGCCCGCGCCGCCCGCTGGCTCGCCTCGGCCGGCACCGAGCACGTCGTGCTGGTCAGCCGACGCGGCCCCGACGCCCCCGGCGCCGCCGAACTGGCCGCCGAGCTGCGCGACCTCGGCACCCGGGTCACCGTCACCGCCTGCGACATCGCCGACCGGGCCGCCGTCGCCGCCCTGCTCGACCGGGTCCAGGCCGACGGCCCACCGGTACGCGCCGTCGTGCACACCGCCGGTGTCGCCCAGACCACCCCGCTCATGGCGGTCACCCCCACCGAGCTGGTAGAGGTGACGGCCGGCAAGACCGCTGGCGCCGCGCACCTGCACGACCTCCTCGCCGGCCAGGAACTCGACGCGTTCGTCGTCTACTCGTCCATCGCCGCCACCTGGGGCAGCGCGGGCCAGGCCGGATACGCCGCCGGCAACGCGTACCTCGACGCGCTCGTGCAGCAGCGGCGCGCCGACGGGCGGGCCGGCACCGCCGTCGCCTGGGGTTCCTGGGGGGAGGGCGGCATGCACACCGCCGACTCCGACCGGAAGCTGCGCCAGCGGGGCGTGCCGCCGATGGACCCGGCCGTCGCGATGAGCGCCCTCCAGCAGGCCCTCGAACACGACGACGTCACCCTCACCGTCGTCGACGTCGACTGGTCCCGGTTCGCCCCCGCGTTCGCCTCCGCCCGGCGTCGGCCGCTGCTGGAGGGCGTACCGGAGGCGAAGGCGGCCCTCGACGGCGGGGTGCCGCTCGACGACGCCGACGACGGCACCGCCGCGACGCTGCGCCGCCGGCTGGCCGAGCTGACCCCGGCCCGGCGGGCGGAGACCCTCGCCGACCTGGTCCGGGAACTCGCCGCCGACGTGCTCGGTCACGACGACGCCGCCGCGATCCCGGCCACCACCGCGTTCCGGGACCTCGGTTTCGACTCGCTGACCGCGGTCGAGCTGCGCAACCGTCTCGTGGCCGCGATCGGGCGGCCGCTGCCCATCACCCTGGTCTTCGACCACCCCAACGCGCTGGCGCTGGCCCGCTTCCTGCTCGCCGGGCTGGTCGGCGACACCGCAGCAGCAGCCGAGACCGCCACCCGCTCCGCCGTGCACGACGACGAGCCGGTGGCCATCGTGGCGATGGCCTGCCGCTTCCCGGGCGGCGTCACCAGCCCGGAGGGGCTGTGGCGGCTCGTCGCCGACGGCGTGGACACCGTCGACGAGTTCCCCACCGATCGTGGCTGGGACCTCGACCGCCTGATCGACCCCGACCCGGAGAAGCCCGGCACCACCTACACGGACAGGGGTGCCTTCGTCTACGACGTGGCGGAGTTCGACCCCGGCTTCTTCGGGATCAGCCCGCGCGAGGCGTTGGCGATGGACCCCCAGCAGCGGTTGGTGCTGGAGGCGTCGTGGGAGGCGCTGGAGCGGGCAGGGGTGGTGCCGGGATCCTTGCGGGGTTCACGAACAGGGGTGTTCGTGGGCACGAACGGTCAGGACTATAGGTCCCTGTTGATGGTGGCCGGCGACCAGGTGGAGGGGTTCGGCGGCACCGGGAACGCGGCGAGCGTGGTGTCGGGTCGGGTGGCGTACGCGTTGGGGTTGGAGGGACCTGCAGTGTCGGTGGACACGGCGTGTTCGTCGTCCCTCGTCGCGATGCACCTGGCCGTGCAGGCGTTGCGTCAGGGCGAGTGTGACCTCGCCCTGACGGGTGGTTCGACGGTGATGGCGACGCCCGGCCTGTTCGTGGAGTTCTCCCGGCAGCGCGGAATGGCACCGGACGGGCGGGTCAAGGCGTTCGCGGCGGCGGCGGACGGCACCGGCTGGGGTGAGGGCGTCGGCATGGTGCTCCTCGAACGGCTCTCCGATGCGCGGCGTAACGGCCATACGGTGCTGGCGGTGGTGCGTGGTTCGGCGGTGAATCAGGACGGTGCGTCGAATGGGTTGACGGCGCCGAATGGTCCGTCGCAGCAGCGGGTGATTCGGCAGGCTCTGGCGAGTGCCGGGTTGTCGGCGGCGGATGTGGATGTGGTGGAGGCGCACGGTACGGGTACGACGCTCGGTGACCCGATCGAGGCGCAGGCGCTGATCGCCACGTACGGGCAGGACCGGGAGGTCCCGCTGCTGTTGGGGTCGGTCAAGTCGAACATCGGCCATACCCAGGCCGCCGCCGGTGTGGCGGGCGTGATCAAGATGGTCCTCGCGATGCGGGAGGGCCTGGTGCCGGCGACGTTGCACGTGGACGAGCCGTCGCCGCACATCGACTGGTCGGCGGGTGCTGTGGAGTTGGTGACGGGGGCGGTGCCGTGGCCGGTGGTGGACCGTCCGCGTCGGGCGGCGGTGTCGTCGTTCGGCGTCTCCGGCACCAACGCGCACATGATCATCGAGCAGGCCGTCGAGCTTCCGCCGGTCGCCGGCGCGCTGTCCACGGCCGACGACGGGCACCCGGGGCCGGGTCTGGTGGACTCCGACGTGGTGGTGTGGCCGGTGTCGGCGCGGTCGGTCACTGCGCTGCGCGGTCAGGCGGAGCGGTTGGCGCGGCATGTGCGTGGGCACGGGGGGTTGGATCCGGCGGCGGTGGGTTGGTCGTTGGCCACGACGCGGTCGGTGTTCGAGTGTCGGGCCACTGTGGTCGGTGCCGACATCGAGGAGTTGTTGTCTGGTCTTGACGCGGTGGGGTCGGAGTCGGTGGGTGTGGTGTCGGGTTCGGTGATGGAGCACGGGTCCGGGGTGGTGTTTGTTTTTCCGGGTCAGGGTGGTCAGTCGGTGGGGTTGGCGGCGGGTTTGGTGGGTCGTTGTGGGGTGTTTGATGCGCGGTTGGCGGAGTGTCAGCGGGCGTTGGCGCCGTTTGTGGATGTG
>NZ_JBTMMT010000104.1:0-15434 GCF_055517075.1 Micromonospora sp. DSM 43699 | reverse complement strand
AGCGGTTGTCGGATGCGCAGCGGGAGGGTCGGCGGATCCTTGCGGTGGTGCGGGGTTCGGCGGTGAATCAGGATGGTGCGTCGAACGGTCTCACCGCGCCGAATGGTCCGTCGCAGCAGCGGGTGATTCGGCAGGCGTTGGCGAATGCCCGGTTGACCACCGCTGATGTGGATGTGGTGGAGGCGCACGGTACGGGTACGACCCTGGGTGATCCGATCGAGGCGCAGGCGTTGTTGGCGACGTACGGGCAGGACCGGTCGGGGGATCGGCCGTTGCTGCTCGGGTCGATCAAGTCGAACATCGGTCACACCCAGGCGGCGGCTGGTGTGGCCGGTGTGATCAAGATGGTCATGGCGATGCGGCATGGTCTGGTGCCGGCGTCGTTGCATGTGGATGAGCCGTCGCCGCATGTCGACTGGTCGGCGGGGGCGGTGGCGCTGGCGACGGAGGCGGTGGCGTGGCCGGTGGTGGACCGGCCGCGTCGGGCGGGGGTGTCGTCGTTCGGTATTTCAGGGACGAATGCGCACGTGATCATCGAGCAGCCGCCGGTCGGGGTGGTTGAGGGTGAGGTGGTCGGGCGGGTGGTGCCGGCGGTGGTGCCGGTGTTGCTTTCCGGGCGTGGTGAGGGGGTGCTGGCTGGGCAGGCCGGTCGGTGGGCTGCCTGGTTGGCTGCCGACGAGGCGTTGCGTCCGGTGGACGTGGGGTGGTCGTCGGTGACGACCCGCCCGGCTCTCGAACAGCGGGCCGTCGCCATGGTGACCGACCGGCACAGCCTCCTGTCCGCGCTGCGGGCCCTTCGCAGTGGCGATTCCTCCGGCACCCTGGTCACCGGTTCCACCGCCGACCGTGGCCAGCTCGCGGTGCTCTTCTCCGGTCAGGGTGCGCAGCGTGTGGGTATGGGTCGGGAGTTGTATGCGGCGTTCCCGGTGTTCGCCACCGCGTTGGACGAGGTGTGCGGCCACCTCGATCCGCTCCTGCCGCAGCCGTTGCGGACCGTGCTGTTCGCCGAGGCGGGTTCGGCGGAGGCGGAGTTGCTGGATCAGACGGTCTTCACCCAGGCGGGGTTGTTCGCGGTCGAGGTGGCGTTGTTCCGGTTGGTGGAGTCGTTCGGTGTGGTGCCGGACTTCGTGGGTGGTCATTCGGTCGGGGAGATCACCGCCGCGTACGTGGCGGGGGTGTTGTCGCTGGAGCATGCGTGTGTGTTGGTGGCGGCGCGGGGTCGGTTGATGCAGGCGTTGCCGGCGGGTGGTGGGATGTTGGCGGTGAACGCGTCCGAGGTGGACGTGTTGCCGACGCTGACTGGTCTGACCGACCGGGTGGGCATCGCTGCGGTGAATGGGCCGGATGCTGTCGTCGTCTCCGGGGTGGCCGAGGCCCTGGACGAGGTGGAGCGGATCTGGCGGAAGCGGGGTGTGCGGACGCGCAGGTTGGTGGTGAGTCATGCGTTCCACAGTCCGTTGATGGAGCCGATGTTGGCGGAGTTCCGGGCGGTGCTGGACGGGTTGACCTTCACGTCACCGCTACTGCCTGTGGTGTCGAATCTGACCGGGGCGTTGGCTGACCCGCAGGAGTTGACCGGTGTCGACTACTGGGTGCGGCATGTGCGGGAGGCGGTGCGGTTCGCCGATGGTGTGGCGGCCCTGCGGGCTGCTGGTGTCGACACGTTCCTGGAGGTGGGTCCGCAGAGTGTGTTGACCGCGTTGGCCGGTGACATCTTGCCGGGTGACGGGGGTGTGCTCGCGGTCGCTGCGCAGCGTCGGGATCGGTCCGAGGTGGAGGCCCTGCTCGCTGCCCTGGGTGAGCTGCACGTCCATGGGGTTGCGGTCACCTGGGCGCAGTGGTTCGCCGGTGCGGGCGCGCGGCGGGTCGACCTGCCGACGTACGCGTTCCAGCACCAGCGGTACTGGCCCGGGGCGGCCTCCCGGCCGCAGGCCGCCCCGGAGCGCGACGCCGAGTTCTGGGCCGCCGTCGAGAACGGCGACCTCGCCGCCCTCGCCGATCAGCTCGGCGACGACGCGGTGGACGCCCTCACCCCGGCCCTGCCCGCGCTCAGCACCTGGCGTCGTGGCCGGGACCGGGACACGGCGCTGGACGGCTGGTCGTACCGGATCGGATGGGAGCCGGTGCACCCGGTCCCCGCCGCCGGGCTGTCCGGCCGCTGGCTGGTCGCCACGGTGGGCGGCGGCAGCGGCGCGGGCGTGGCGAAGACGCTCGCCGAGGCCGGTGCGCGGGTGGACACACTGACGGTCCCCGCCGCCCTCGGTCGGGTCGAGCTGGCCGAGCGGTTGCGGCGGATCAGCGACGAAGGCTGGACCGGGGTGCTGTGCGTCCTGCCCCGGCGGGACCAGCCACTCGCGCACGCGCCGGCGGTGGCCGCCGGTACGGCCGGGCTGCTCACCCTCACCCAGGCGCTGACCGACGCCGGCCTGCCCGGCCGGGTGTGGGCGCTCAGCCGCGCCGCCCTGCCGGTCACGGCCGGCGAGCCGGCCGGCGACCTGTGGGCGGCGCTGGCCTGGGGCCTCGGCCGGGCAGTGGCCCTGGAACAGCCGGACCGTTGGGGTGGCCTGCTCGACCTGCCCGACCGCGCTGACCGGGGCACCCGGGCCGCGCTGGTCGCGGTCCTCGCCGACGGCACCCTCGACCAGGTGGCGATCCGTCGCACCGGCGTGCTCGGCCGGCTGCTGGTGCCGACCGCCCCGCCCGCCGGGGGCGGCTGGCGTCCACGCGGGACGGTGCTCGTCACCGGCGGCACGGGCGCGCTGGGCCGGCAGGTGACCCGGTGGCTGTTGGCCAACGGGGCCGCCGAGGTGGTGCTCGCCTCGCGGCGCGGGCCGCACGCCCCGGGAGCGGGCGAGCTGGTCGCCGAACTGGGCGCCGTGCGGGTGGTGGCCTGCGACGTCACCGACGCCGCTGCCGTCACCGGGCTGGTGGACGAGCTGCCGGAACTGACCGCCGTCGTGCACACCGCCGGTGCGTCCGGCGGGACCGCGCCGGCCTACCAGGTGACCGACGGCGAGCTGGCGGAGACCCTGGCCGGCAAGGTGCTCGGGGCCGTCCACCTGGACGACGCGTGCCGGGACCGCGACCTCGACGCATTCGTCGTCTTCTCCTCCGTCGCGGGCGTCTGGGGCGGCGGTGGCCAGGCCGGCTACGCCGCCGGTAACGCGCTGCTCGACGCGCTCGTCGCGGCCCGCCGCGTGGCCGGTCTGCCCGCCACCGCGCTGGCCTACGGTCCGTGGGCGGAGGAGGGCATGGCCGCCGGGGAGACGGCGGACGGCCTGCGCCGTCGTGGGTTCGTCCCGCTCGCGCCGGACGCCGCCGTCGCGGCGCTGGGCCGCTGGGTGAACGCCCCCGAGCCGGCGCCGGTGATCGTCGACGTGGACTGGTCCCGCTTCGTCGCGGCGTTCACCGCGATGCGGCCGAGTCACCTGTTCGACCGGGTCGCCCCCGCCGCCGAGGCGGAACCGGAGCGGCCGGAGACCGAGGCGGGCACCGACGGGCTGCGCGCCCGGCTCGCCGCGCTGTCGACCACCGGCCGGGAGAACCTGCTGGTCGACCTGGTCCGCGCGGAGGCGGCGGCGGTGCTCGGCCACGCCTCCACCGACCAGGTGCCGGCCGGTCGCGCGTTCCGCGAGCTGGGCTTCGACTCCCTCGCGGCGGTGCAGCTGCGGGACCGGCTGGGCCGGGCCACCGGGCTGACCCTGCCGTCGACAGTGGTCTTCGACCATCCGTCGGCGGTGGAACTGGCCCGCTTCCTGCGTCCCGAGCTGGTGGCCGGCGACGGCCCGACGGCCGTCACCACAGTGGTCCGGCCGCCGGCCGACGAGCCGATCGCGATCGTCTCGATGGCCTGCCGGTTCCCCGGCGGGGTGTCCTCCCCGCAGGAGTTGTGGCAGTTGCTGGTCGACGGCGGTGACGCGGTGACGCCGATGCCGACCGACCGGGGGTGGGACCTCGACACGCTCTTCGACTCCGACCCGGAGCGGGTGGGCACCAGCTACACCCGCAGCGGCGCCTTCCTCGACGGGGTGGCCGACTTCGACGCGGGATTCTTCGGGATCAACCCGCGGGAGGCCCTCGCGATGGACCCGCAGCAACGGTTGCTGCTGCACACCACCTGGGAGACGTTCGAGCGGGCCGGTATCGACCCGCAGCGCGTCCGTGGCTCCGCGACCGGGGTGTTCATGGGCACCAACGGGCAGGACTACGCGACCCTGCTGCTGGGCGCCCGGTCCGAGGTGGAGGGCTACCAGGCCACCGGCAACAGCGCGTCGGTGGTCTCCGGCCGGCTGGCGTACTCGTTCGGGCTGCACGGCCCGGCGGTCACCGTCGACACCGCGTGTTCCTCCTCGCTGGTCGCCCTGCACCTGGCCGCCCAGGCGCTGCGGTCGGGAGAGTGCGACCTCGCTCTGGCCGGCGGCGTGACAGTGATGTCGACGCCGGGGGCGTTCCTGGAGTTCTCCCGCCAGCGCGGCCTGGCCGCCGACGGGCGGGTCAAGGCGTTCGCCGCCGGCGCCGACGGCACCGGCTGGGGTGAGGGAGTCGGCGTCCTGCTGCTCCAACGGCTCTCCGACGCGCGACGGGAGGGCCGGCGGATCCTCGCCGTCGTCCGGGGCAGCGCCGTCAACCAGGACGGCGCTTCCAACGGGTTGACCGCCCCGAACGGGCCCGCGCAGCAGCGGGTCATCCGGCACGCCCTGGCCAATGCCGGGCTGGCCCCGGCCGACATCGACGCCGTCGAGGCGCACGGCACCGGCACCACCCTCGGCGACCCCATCGAGGCGCAGGCGCTGATGGCCGCGTACGGCACCGGCCGCCCCGCCGACCGACCGCTCTGGTTGGGTTCGGTGAAGTCGAACATCGGCCACACCCAGGCCGCGGCGGGCGTGGCCAGCCTGATCAAGATGGTGCTGTCGCTGCGGAACGGGACGCTCCCGGCGACCCTGCACATCGACGGGCCCACCCCGCACGTGGACTGGGCGTCGGGACCACTGGCGCTGCTCACCGAGGCACGCCCGTGGGACGCCGCCGGGCGTCCCCGCCGGGCCGGCGTCTCGTCGTTCGGCATCAGCGGCACCAACGCCCACGTGATCCTCGAACAGGCACCGGCCGCGGACCCGGCCGGGACGACCGACGGACCGTCGACCGTCGACGGGGCCACCACCACGGACGCCACCGACCAGGCGGCGGCCGACGTCGAGGTGCTGCCCTGGCCCGTCTCTGCCGCGACGGCGGCCGGGCTGCGGGAGCAGGCCGACCGACTGGCCCGTCGGCTCGGTGACCCTGCCGGCGAGGCGGGGAACCCGCCCTCCGACGGGGCGGTGGCCTGGGCCCTGGTCGAGGGGAGGGCCCACCTGGCCCAGCGGGCGGTGGTCGTCGCCGCCGACCCGGAGGCCCGGCTCGCGGCGCTGCGTGCCCTCGCCACCGGCGGTGAGCACCCCGCGCTCGTCCCGGCCGGTCCGGCCACGACGGGCGGCACCGCCTTCCTCTTCTCCGGTCAGGGCGCGCAGCGCGCCGGGATGGGCCGGGAGTTGTACGGGTCGTTCCCGGTGTTCGCCGCCGCGCTGGACGAAGCCTGCGGGCACCTGGACCCGTTGCTGCCGCAGCCCTTGCGGGAGGTGCTCTTCGCCGGGGAGGGCTCGCCGGATGCGGCCCTGCTGGACCAGACGGTCTTCACCCAGGCCGGTCTCTTCGCCGTCGAGGTGGCGCTGTTCCGTCTGCTGGAGTCCTTCGGTGTGGTGCCGGACCTCGTCGGGGGCCACTCGGTCGGGGAGATCACGGCCGCTCACGTGGCCGGGGTGCTCGACCTGGCCGACGCGTGCGCCCTCGTGGCGGCTCGCGGCCGGTTGATGCAGGCACTCCCGGCAGGCGGCGGGATGTTGGCGGTGGCCGCGCCGGAGGCCGATGTGATGGCGTCCATCGAGGGACGGACCGATCGGGTCGGCATCGCCGCCGTGAACGGCCCGTCGGCCGTCGTGGTCTCCGGTGCCGTCGACGTCCTCGACGAGATCGAGCGGGTCTGGCGGGAACGGGGGGTGCGCACCCGGCGGTTGACTGTCAGCCACGCGTTCCACAGCCCGTTGATGGAGCCGATGCTCGACGAGTTCCGTACCGTCCTGGCGGGGTTGCGGTTCGCCGCGCCGATGCTGCCGGTGCTGTCGAACCTGACCGGGGCGCTCGCCGACGGCGACGGGATCCGGACCGTCGGGTACTGGGTGCGGCACGTCCGGGAGGCGGTCCGGTACGCCGACGGCGTGCGGGCCCTGCGGGACACGGGCGTGGACACCTTCGTCGAGGTGGGCCCCGGTGCGGTGCTCACCGCCATGAACGCCGACGTGCTTCCCGACGGCGCCACGACCCTGGCGATCCAGCGGGCCGGCGTGCCGGAGGTGACGGCGTTGCTCATCGCCGTGGCCACCCGGTACGCCAGCGGTCGGGACGTCGACTGGACGGCGGCGCTGACGCCGCTCGCCGGCCCCCGTCCCGTCCCCCGCGACCTGCCGGAGCTGCCCACCTACGCGTTCCAGCCGGAGCGGTACTGGCCCACCCTGACCAGGCCGCTGAGCGGCGGCGGGGACCGGGTCGACACCGAGTTCTGGCGGGCGGTCACCGACGGCGACCTGGACCGGCTCGGCATCGACGCCGACCAGCCGCTGAAGGACCTGCTGCCGGAGTTGGACTCGTGGCGTCGCCGGCAGCACCAGGACGGCACGGTCGGCGGCTGGCGGTACCGGGTCACCTGGCGGCAGCGGCGGCTCACCGCCGGCCAGCCGGGTACCTGGCTGGTCGTCGCCCCCCGACGGCAGTCGGCCGAGACGATCGCCGACGCGCTGCGCGCCGGTGGGTCCACGGTGCACCTGCTCACCGTGGATCCGTCCACCGTCGGCCGGGACGGGCTCGCCACCGACCTGGTCCGGGCCTGCGCCGAGCACCAGCCGACCGGGCTGCTCTCGCTGCTGGCCCTGGACGAGGCGCCGCACCCGGGCCAGGACGCCCTGCCGTCCGGGCTCGCGGCGAACCTGCTGCTGCTCCAGGCGCACGTCGGCCGGGAGACCGACACGCCGGTCCCGTTGTGGCTCGCCACCACCGGGGCGGTCGCCACCGACGAGGAGCCGGCGACCCGGCCCTGGCAGGCCACCAGTTGGGGCCTCGGCCTGGCCGCCGCCCTGGAGCACCCCCGGCACGTCGGCGGCCTCGTCGACCTGCCCGGCACGGTGACCGGGGAACTGGCGTCCGCGCTGGTCACCGCGATCACCAACACCGATGGCGAGGACCAGCTCGCCCTCCGCGCGTCCGGCACGCGCGTCCGGCGCCTGGTCCGGGCCCCCGGGCCGATCGAGGGTGCCGGCGCCGGCTGGACGCCGCAGGGCACCGTGCTGGTCACGGGCGGGTCGGGCGCGGTCGCCCGGCACACCACCGCCTGGCTGGACCGGCACGGCACGGCGGTGGTGCCGCTGGACCAGCCGGCGGGCGCAAAGCTGACCGACCGGATGGAGCAGTTGGCGGCCGACGGGCGGCCGGTGACCGCGCTGGTGCACGTACCGGCCGACACCGGTACCGTGCCGCTGGCCGAGCTGACCCTCGCCGGCCTTGCCGAGGACCTGCTCGCCACCGTCGGCGACGTTCCCCGGTACGCCGACGAGTTGGAGCACCGGGCCATCGGGGCCCTCGTCCTCTGCTCGTCCACCTCGGGGGTGTGGGGCTCCGGCGGGCGCTGCGGCCAGGCGGCCGGGGACGCCCTGCTCCAGGTCCTCGCCGCCAACCGGCGTCTGGCCGGCCTGCCGGTGGCGTCGGTGGCGTTCGGCCCCTGGGCGGACGGCCTCGCCGCCGCCGACCGGGAGCAGCTGGACCGGCGTGGCCTGCCCGGCATGGACCCGGAGCTGGCCGTCGCGGCGCTGCGCCGGGCGGTGGCCGAGGGCACGCAGCTCGTCGTGGCCGACGTGCGGTGGGACCGGTTCGTGCCGGCCGTCGCCGCCATCCGGGCCCGACCGCTGTTCGGCGGGGTCCCCGAGGCGCAGGAGGCGCTGCGCAGCCTGCACACCGACGAGCCGGCCGACGACGGGGCGGCGGACGCGCTGCGCGGGCGGCTACGGCCGCTCGGCGACGGGGAGCGGGACGCCGTCCTGGTCGACCTCGTCGCCACCCAGGCGGCGGCGGTGCTCGGCCTGCCGGGCACCGGCGACCTCGGCCCGGCGCGGGCGTTCCGGGAGGTCGGCTTCGACTCGATGACGGCGGTGGAGCTGCGCAACCGGCTCCGGGCGGTCACCGGGGTGACGCTGCCGGCCAGCGTGGTCTTCGACTACCCCACCCCGCTGGCGCTCGCCCGGCACCTGCGCGGCCTCGTGGTCGAGGACGGGGCCAAGGCGACCACCGGGCTGCTGTCGGAACTGGAGCGGTTGGACGGTGTGTTCGCCTCCAGCGCACCGGACCAGCTGACCCGGCAGAAGCTGCTGGTGCAGATGCAGGCGTTCATCGCCCGCTGGGGTGACGACCGTACGGCACCGGCCGAGGCCCCGGTGACGCCGTCGCTCGACGGGGCCACCGACGCCGAGATCTTCGAATTCATCCACCGGGAGCTCGGTGGGCCGGGCGGCAATGTCGACGGGGCTTTCTGAACCTATTGACCGGCCATCGTCGGGCACGTCGGCGGGGCCGGTCGCGGAGGCACTTACCGCCGTCGCGACCGGCCCCGCCGGGCCGCGGGCATATCGCGTTCGGGGTGGCCCCGCACCAGCCTGCGGCCGGTCCGGTGGCGGTCCTCTAGGGGCTGACCGTAGGGGCACCGTAGGGGTTGTGACCGTCGCCGGCCGACAATTACCTTCCTCCCGGTAGGACCGCAACGCTGTTGATTATTGCAATTCGTGATCGGGCTGAACGGCTGTGGTGTCGCAGCTTGAGGCGTCTGTGGACGGTATTGGGTCGCTCTTTTCCGGCCCGAAAAGGTGGCGCTAATGGCGACTGAAGATACCCTCCGGGAATACCTGAAATGGGTTACCGCGGACCTCCACCAGACCAGGCGGAAGCTCGGGGAGTTGGAGGCGGCCAACCGGGAGCCCATCGCCATCGTCGGCATCGGCTGCCGCTTCCCGGGCGGGGTGCGCTCATCCGAGGACCTGTGGCACCTGGTGGCCGACGGCCGCGACGCCATCTCCGACTTCCCCACCGACCGGGGCTGGGACCTGGAGCGGCTGATCCACCCCGACCCCGACCACCCCGGCACCTCGTACGTCGGGCAGGGCGGCTTCCTCGACTCGGCCACCGAGTTCGACCCCGGCTTCTTCGGCATCTCCCCCCGCGAGGCGCTGGGCATGGATCCGCAGCAGCGGCTGCTGCTGGAGACCTCGTGGGAGGCGTTCGAGCACGCCGGCATCGACCCGGCGGACCTGCGCGGTCACCAGGTCGGCGTGTTCGCCAGCACCACCGGCCAGGACTACGCGGCGCTGCTCCAGCCGCCCCCGCCCGGCGTCGAGGGGTACGTCCTCACCGGCACCGCCGCCAGCGTCGTCTCCGGCCGGATCTCGTACGTGCTCGGCGTCGAGGGCCCCGCCGTCTCCGTCGACACCGCCTGCTCGTCGTCCCTGGTCGCGCTCCACCTCGCCTGCCACGCCCTGCGACAGGGTGAGTGCACCCTCGCGCTGGCCGGCGGTGCCACCATCATGTCCACCCCCGCCGCGTTCGTCGGCTTCAGCCGCCAGCGCGGGCTCGCCGCCGACGGGCGGGTCAAGGCGTTCGCCGGAGCCGCCGACGGCACCGGGTGGGGTGAGGGCGTCGCCGTCCTCCTGGTCGAGCGACTCTCCGACGCCCGCCGCAACGGCCACCCCGTCCTCGCCGTGGTGCGCGGCAGCGCGGTCAACCAGGACGGCGCCTCCAACGGACTCACCGCCCCCAACGGGCCCTCCCAGCAGCGCGTGGTGCTCCAGGCCCTGGCCAGCGCCCGCCTCTCCCCGGAACAGGTCGACGCGGTGGAGGCGCACGGCACCGGGACCAACCTCGGCGACCCCATCGAGGCCACCGCGCTGCTCGCCACGTACGGGCAGGGGCGGCCGGCGGACCGGCCGCTGCGGCTCGGCTCGGTGAAGTCGAACATCGGGCACACCCAGGCCGCCGCCGGCGTCGCCGGGGTGATCAAGATGGTGCTGGCCCTCCAGCACGACCTGCTCCCGGCGACCCTGCACGTCGACGAGCCCACCCCGCACGTCGACTGGACGGCCGGCGCGGTGTCACTGCTGACCGAGGCGCTGCCCTGGCCGCGCGGCGAGCAGCCCCGCCGCGCGGGCGTCTCCTCGTTCGGCATGAGTGGCACCAACGCGCACGTGATCATCGAGGAGGCACCCGACGAGACCCCGGACGCCGCCGCACCGGTGGCCCCCGGCACCGACCCCGCCGCCGCGCAGGCCGCGCCGGCGGTGGCGGCCGGCCCGGCCGCGGTGGCGGCTGCCGGGCTGGTGCCCGTGCTGCTGTCCGCCCGCGACGCCGCCGGGCTGGCCGCCCAGGCGCGGCGCTGGGCCGAGTGGCTCGACACCGCCCCCGACGCCGACCGCGCCGGCCTGGTCGACCTCGGCTGGTCGTCCGCCACCACCCGTGGCGCCCTGGAGCACCGGGCTGTCGTCCTCGCCACCGACCGCGCCGACCTGCCGCGCGACCTGCGTACGCTCGCCGACGGCGGGGTCGCCGCCGGTCTCGTCGTCGGCGACGGGCCGCGCGGCGGGCAACTCGCGTTCCTGTTCTCCGGCCAGGGCGCCCAGCGCGCCGGTATGGGCCGGGAGTTGGCGGCGGCGTTCCCGGTCTTCGCCCGCGCGCTCACCGAGGTCTGCGCCGCGCTCGACCCGCACCTGCCCCGCCCGCTCGCGCCGGTCCTCGCCGCCGACCCGGGCACCGGGGACGCCGACCTGCTCGACCAGACGCTCTGGACCCAGGCGGGACTGTTCGCCGTCGAGGTGGCCCTGTACCGGTTGCTGGAATCCTGGGGCGTCACCCCGGACGTGCTGCTGGGCCACTCCATCGGCGAGGTCGTCGCCGCCCACGTCGCGGGGGTGCTCACCCTCGCCGACGCCGCCGCGTTGGTCGCCGCCCGGGGTCGGCTCATGCAGAACCTGCCAGCCGGCGGCGCGATGCTCTCGGTCGCCGCCGGTCTCGCCGACGTCGAGGCCGTCCTCGCCGACCTCGACGGCCCGCTCGGCGTCGCCGCCGTCAACGGTCCCACCGCCGTGGTGGTCTCCGGTGCCGCCGACGCCGTTGCCGAGGTCGACCGCCGGTTCACCGATCGTGGCGTACGCACCAGACGCCTCCCCGTCAGCCACGCCTTCCACAGCCCGCTCATGGAGCCGATGCTCGCCGAGTTCCGGGCCGTCCTGGAAGGGCTGACCCTCGAAGCGCCGACCCTGCCGATCGTGTCCAACGTGACCGGTGCGCCGGTCGACGCCGAGGAGATCCGCAGCCCCGGGTACTGGGTGCGGCACGTCCGCGAGGCGGTCCGCTTCGCCGACGGCGTGGAGCGGGCACGCGCCCTCGGCGTCGGCACGTTCCTGGAGGTCGGCCCGAGCGGCGTGCTGACCGCGCTGACCCGGGAGATCGTCGGCGCGGACGCCGTCGCGGTGTCGTCGCTGCGCCGGGAGCGGCCCGAGCCGGCGTCCCTGCTGACCGCCCTCGCCGAGCTGCACGTCGCCGGGGTCACTGTCGCCTGGCGGGAACTGTTCGCCGGCGTGGAGCCGCGTCGGGTCCGGCTGCCCGGGTACGCCTTCCACCGCCAACGGTTCTGGCCCGAGCCGCCCCCGTCCGCCCAGGTGGAGGCCGCCACGGGCGCGGACGCCGAGTTCTGGGCGGCCGTCGAGCAGTCCGACGTCGACGCGTTGCGTGACCAGCTCGGCGCCGACCCGGCCGGCAACGCCGACCCGGTGGACGCCCTGCTGCCGGTGTTGCCCGTGCTCGCCTCCTGGCGCCGCAACCGGCACGACCGCTCGGTGGTGGACGGCTGGTCGTACCAGGTGGTGTGGAAGCCGGTGCCGGTCGCCGACGGTGACCGGCCGGCGGGGCGTTGGCTGCTGGTGCTGCCGGCGGACGCGGCGCCCACCTGGGCGGACGACCTGGTCGGCCTGTTCCGGGCGGCCGGCGACGAACCGGCGCTGCTGCGCGTCGGCGCGGACGACCTGGACCGGGCGACGCTGGCCGACCGGCTGCGCGCGGTGGCCGGCGACCAGCCCGTCGCCGGGGTGCTGCACGTCGTCGCCGGACAGGACCGGCTGCTGGCCGCGCACCCCGGGCTGAGCGTCGCCGCCGCCACCACCCTCGTGCTGGTACAGGCCCTGAGCGACCTGGATCTGGCCGCCCCCGTCTGGTGCCTCACCAGCGGAGCGGTCAAGGCCGGGCCCGCCGACCGGGTCACCGACCCGCTGCAGACCCTGGTGTGGGGCCTCGGCCGCGCCGCCGCCGTGGAGCAGCCGCACCGCTGGGGCGGCCTGGTGGACCTGCCGGCCGCCGTCGACGAGGCCGTCCTGCGTCGCCTCGGGGCCGTCCTCGCGGGCGGCAGCGGGGAGGACCAGGTCGCCGTCCGCGCCGGCGGCGTCTGGGGTCGCCGGCTCGCCCCGGCCCCCGCCCCGCAACGGCCGGCGGGGGACCCCTGGGCCGACGCCACCGTCCTGGTCACCGGCGGTACCGGGGCGCTCGCCGGCCACGTCACCAGGTGGCTGGTGGAGCGCGGTGCCCGACGCGTCGTCCTGGTCGGTCGGCGCGGCGCCGCCGCCCCTGCCCTGGCCGGGCTTCTGCAGGAGTACGGCGCCGACGGCCGGGTCACCGCCGCCGCCTGCGACGTGACCGACCGGCAGGCCGTCGCGGTGCTGCTGGACTCGCTGCCCGACCTGACCGCTGTGGTGCACGCCGCCGGCACCGACCAGCTCACGCCGCTCACCGGCACCTCCCTCGACGAGTTCTCCACAGTCGTCGCCGGCAAGGTGCTCGGCGCGCTGCACCTCGACGAGTGCCTGGCCGACCGGCCGCTCGCCGCGTTCCTGCTCTTCTCCTCGATCTCCGGGGTGTGGGGCAGCGCCGGCCAGTGCGCGTACGGGGCCGGCAATTCGCTGCTCGACGCGCTCGCCGTCGACCGCCGCGACCGGGGCCTCACCGCCACCGCCGTCGCCTGGACCGCGTGGGGCGGCGCCGACGGCATGGCCGCCAAGAACACCGCCACCGCGCAACTGCACCGGATGGGCCTGCCCACCATCGATCCGCAGCGGGCCCTGGTCGCCCTGGACCGGGCGATGCACCGGCCCACCCCCTGCGTCACCATCGCCGACGTCGACTGGAGCCGCTTCCACCCGGCTTTCACCCTGACCCGGCCCAGCCCGTTCCTGTCCGAGCTTCCGCAGGTGCGGGCGCTCGCGGAGGCCGAGGCGGAGATTGCCGCCGCGCCGCCCGGCGTGACCGGGGCGCTGCGCCACCTGGCCGAGCTGTCCGATGCCGGGCAGGAGCGGGAACTGCTCCGGATCGTCAACGAGCAGACCGCCCGGGTGCTCGGCCACGCCACCCCGGACGACCTGCGCGGCCGGCCGTTCAAGGATCTCGGCTTCGACTCGCTCACCGCCGTGGACTTCCGCACGAAGCTGAACGAGGTGACCGGGCTCCGACTGCCGTCCACTCTGGTCTTCGACCACCCCACCCCGGCCGGCCTGGCCCGGCACCTGCGCGAGACGGTGTTCGGCACCGACGCCGCCGCGCCCGCCGCGCCCACGGCCCTCGTCGGTGCCGACGAGCCGATCGCGATCGTGGGCATGGCCTGCCGCTACCCGGGAGACGCCGGCAGTCCCGAGGGGCTGTGGCGGCTGGTCGCCGACGGCGTCGACGCCATCGGCCCGTTTCCCACCGACCGGGGCTGGGACGTCCCCGCCCCGGACAGCGGCTACGCCCCGGCCGGCGGCTTCCTGTACGACGCGACCCGGTTCGATCCGGTGTTCTTCGGCATCTCCCCGCGCGAGGCCCTGGCCATGGACCCGCAGCAGCGGCTCACCCTGGAGGCGTCCTGGGAGGTCCTGGAGCGGGCCGGGCTCGACCCGACCAGCCTCAAGGGCAGCCGTACCGGCGTGTACGTCGGCGCCTCCACCTCCGGTTACGGGACCGGGTTGACCGAGGTGCCGGAGGGCACCGAGGGCTACCTGATGACCGGCGGGGCGCACAGCGTCATCTCCGGCCGGGTGGCGTACACCCTCGGCCTGGAGGGACCGGCGGTGACAGTGGACACCGCCTGCTCGTCGTCGCTGGTGGCCCTGCACCTGGCCGGCGAGGCGCTGCGCCGGGGCGAGTGCGACCTCGCCCTCGCCGGCGGCGTCGCGGTGATGGCCACCCCGGACACCTTCGCCGAGTTCTCCCGGCAGGGCGGGCTGGCGGCTGACGGGCGGTGTAAGTCGTTTGCTGCTTCGGCGGATGGTACGGGCTGGTCCGAGGGTGTGGGCATGTTGTTGGTGCAGCGGCTTTCTGATGCGCGTCGGGAGGGTCGGCGGGTCTTTGCGGTGGTGCGTGGTTCGGCGGTGAATCAGGATGGTGCGTCGAATGGGTTGACGGCGCCGAATGGTCCGTCGCAGCAGCGGGTGATTCGGCAGGCTCTGGCGAGTGCCGGGCTGTCGGCGGCGGATGTGGATGTGGTGGAGGCGCATGGCACCGGCACCACCCTGGGTGATCCGATCGAGGCGCAGGCGTTGTTGGCGACGTACGGGCAGGACCGCGAGGTTCCGTTGCTGTTGGGGTCGGTGAAGTCGAACATCGGGCATGCGCAGGCGGCTGCTGGTGTGGCGGGTGTGATCAAGGTGGTGCTGGCGATGCGGCACGGGGTGGTGCCGGCGTCGTTGCATGTGGATGAGCCGTCGCCGCATATCGACTGGTCGGCGGGTGCGGTGGAGTTGGTGACGGAGGCGCGGCCGTGGCCGGTGGTGGGGCGGTCGCGTCGGGCGGCGGTGTCGTCGTTCGGTATTTCCGGCACGAATGCGCACGTGATCGTCGAGCAGGCTGACGAGGTCGGGCTGCCGGTGGAGGTTGCTCCGGGGCTTGTCGACTCGGACGTGGTGGTGTGGCCGGTGTCGGCGCGGTCGACGGAGGCGCTGGCGGGTCAGGCGGGTCGGCTGGCGGCGTACGTGCGTGGGCATGGCGGTCTTGACCCGGCGGCGGTCGGTTGGTCCCTCGCCACCACGCGGTCCACCTTCGACCAGCGGGCGGTGGTGGTGGGGGCTGGTGCGTCGGATCTCCTCGCCGGGTTGGAGGCGATGGCGTCGGGTGTGCCGGCGGGGAACGTGGTTACGGGTGTGGCTGGTTCGTCTGTTGGCCCGGTGTTTGTTTTTCCGGGTCAGGGTGGTCAGTCGGTGGGGTTGGCGGCGGGTTTGGTGGGTCGTTGTGGGGTGTTTGATGCGCGGTTGGCGGAGTGTCAGCGGGCGTTGGCGCCGTTTGTGGATGTG
>NZ_JBTMMT010000103.1:0-15544 GCF_055517075.1 Micromonospora sp. DSM 43699 | reverse complement strand
CCGGGCCGGCATCGGCCGGCCCGGCGAACGCATCGCCGGACGCAAAGCCCGATCTGCCTGCTGCTGACGACGCACCATGCAACACCTCCCTGACCACGAGGTGTTGCGACGACCGGTTGAGTCCGCCGTTCGAACCGCGGTCGCTGTGGTGGATCAACTGGCCGTCGCGGACATCCCGGGACCAGATGCCGTATTCGAGGGCGGCGAGGATCAGGTCGGTGTCGCAGCGGTCGGAGGTCTTCCAGCCGACGATGCGGCGGGAGAACGCATCTCGGACCGCGGCGAGCCAGAACACGCCCTCGCCGCAGGGGATGCGGGTGGCGTCGGCGACCCAGAGCCGGTTCGGCCCCGTCGCGGTGAACTGCCGGTTGACCAGATCCGGCGCCGGTGTGTGCCGTGGGTCCTGACGGGTGGAGCCGCCGCGCCAGCCTCGACGCAGGAAGGCACCCTGCCATCCCTGCTCGGCCATCAGCCGCTCGACCCGCTTGCGGCCCACGCGGATGCCGTCGCGGCGTAGCTGCCGGTGGACCCGGTCCGCGCCGTAGGTGCGCCCGGAGGTCTCCCAGATCTCGTGGATGTTGGAGATCAGCCCCAGGTCGACTACGTCGCGGTCGCAGGGCTGCTCAGCCTGCTTGACCCACGCGTAGTACGTCGAGGCGCCGATGTTGAGGACCCGTAGCAGGAGCGCGACCGCGAACTGGTCACGATGCTCATGGATGAACCTCATGACCGTCGCCGGGTCGGGTCGAGCTCCGCCGCGAAATACGCGCTCGCCGCCTTCAGGATCTCGTTCGCCCGCCGCAGTTCGGTGACTTCCCTGCGCAGCCGGCGGTTCTCCTCGGCCATCTCACTGGTCGGCCGGTCGTGACGCTCGTCGGCGTCAGCCTCGGCTTGGCGGATCCAGTTCCTGAGCGCCTCATGATGAACGCCGAGCTGCTCGGCCAGGCGCCGGATCACCGGCTTCGGGTCCGACTCGCGGTACAAACGCACAGCGCGCTGACGTAGCTCATCGGGGTACTTCTTCGGTGCTGCCACGGACGACTTCCTCCCCCCACGGCCATCAGACCATGGTCAAGAAGCTCCATGAAAGCGGGGGTAGTTCAGGTGTCGACCCGCCGCAGTGTGTGCGGCAAGGTGCGGGCGGCGTCGGCGATGACATACGCGTCGCGGGCGTCGGTCTTCGCCGAGCCGGGATGCAGGTCAGCGATTCGGCGCATCGCCAGGCCGGGCAGGTAAGCAACCTGATGCCCGGCCGCCCGCGCGACCGCCACCGGCAGGGCGCCGATCGAGGCGGGCTGGTCGACCACCACCAAGACCCGACCATGACGAGCCAACTTGTCGAACAGCTCCCGCAGCCGGACCTCGGTGTTCGGCAACGGTCCGTCATGCAGCCGTCTGCCGTCCGGGGTCAACCCGACCGCGTGATGACCTTCCTTACCGACGTCCAAGCCCAGGAAGACGCCGTATCCGTCGTGCACCACACCCGCCTCCACGCATCGCATCGTGGCCTCGGCCGCAGTCAGGGCGTCGGACTGCCGGCAGCCACGTTACGAAGAGACCTACCCCGAACACGGGGTGGCCGTGTCCCTATCAGCGGTCCGCCGACGCCACCCGACCCGGCGACAACACCCCCCGGATCATCCGAACGACAGGGGCAGGAAGTCATACCGGGCCGGGCGACCGAGGGTCCCCGGCTGGGGACGATCAAAAAGACCTCCGATCTCCGCAACGGTCAAGAGCCGGGCATGATTCATCCGTGGACGTGTACGAGCGTTTGCTGCTGCTGGCGCGGTCGGATGTGTGGTCGGATCGGGCGCGTGCTGGCTGGGAGCTGAGCGCTTTCGTCGGGCATGACCCGGTGGACGCGGTGATGCAGGCCCTTCTGCTTGATCCTGGTGATACGGCTGTCACGGACGCTGCTGCCGAGGCGTTACTGCGGCGCGGGGACGCGGCCGCGTTGCGTCTGTTCGCTCGGGCCTGGCACGTGGCGGAGCCGGAGACGGCGGATCATCTCAGTGGTGCGCTGAGCGCTGTCCTGTTCGAGCTGACTTGTTCCACGTTGCAGGATCGCGCCCGTTTCCAGGCTGTGCTGCATGGGTTGCTGACTGACGCCGATTCGGCGGTCGGCGTTGGTGCCCAAGACCTGCTTGACCGGACCGCGAAATCGCTGTCCGTTTGATCTCAGGGTCGAGCAGGCGTCAGCTGGGAAAATGCCTTGGCCGGGTCGTAGACCTGGTTGGTGGCCAGGCAGTGATGCAGGCAACCGAGCAGCCGGTTGAAAAGGTTGCGGAGGGCAGCCGGGTGGCGGTCGCCGTGGTCGCGGCGGCGTTGGTAGTGCTGCTTGGCGGGTTCGGCGTGGGTGGCCGCGACGAATGACCAGAGGTAGCCGGCGGCAGCGAGGCGGTCGTTCTTGACCTTGCGGTGGGTGATGGAGACGCTGCGGCCGGACGCGCGGGTGACGGGTGCGGATCCGGCGTATGCCTTCAACGCCTGTGCGTCGGCGAAGCGGGTGCGGTCGTCGCCGATCTCAGCGAGGACGCGGGCGCCGGTGACGTCGGCCAGGCCGGGAAAGCTGGTGACGATCTCGTGGTCGGGATGGCGGCGGAACGCTTCACTGGTGGCCTCGGTGAGCTGGTCGACGCTGGCGCACTCGACGTTCAGTGTGGCCAGTAGCGCGAGGGCCTGGGTGCCCATCGCGGCCTCGACCATGGGCAACTGCCGCAACTGCGGACGGCGCAGGGCTTCGCGGAGCTCGGCGGCGAGTTCGTCGACGCCGCGTTGCCGGCCTCCGCGGCGCAACGCCGCCGCGATCCGGGTGCGTGACAGCTTGGCTGCGCCCGCTGGCGTCGCTGCGATGGCCAACACCGCGCGGGCGTCCGGGCTGGTCAGGTGCCCTTTCCTACCGGCGAACGCGGCGAGGAATCCGGGGAAGTACTCCCGCAGCAGCGACCGCAGCTCGTTCGACGCCCGGGTCCGCCGCCACGTGGTGTCCTGATGAGCACAGGCGAGCACCGCCACGGCCTGCACGAGTTCACTGTCGGCCGGTAGCGCCCGGTGCGCGTGGGCGTCGGTGCGCAGGATGTTGGCCAGCACCATCGCGTCGATGTGGTCGGACTTCTTCCGCGAGACCGCGTACCGCTCCCGGTAACGTGCCACCGCCATCGGATTGATCGAGTACACCCGGCGCCCGGTCGCGCGCAGGGCCGCGACCAGCAGCCCACGTGGTGTCTCGATCGCCACCGGAATCGGCTCATCGACGTTGTCGCCAGCGGCGGCGAGCATGTCGACCAGCACGGCGAACCCTTCCAGGTCGTCGCCGATGCGGCGCTTGTCAATCAACTGGCCGTGCTCGTCGACCAGGGCAATATCGTGGTGCCGCTCGGACCAGTCGATGCCGCAGAACACCTTCAACCTTTACTCCTTCCTCGTGACCTGGTTGCGGACCCTGGCGGGAACGCGCGGCGCCCTAATGACGAGGCTCTGTGGCCTACCCTCCGATGAGCCGTTCGCGATTCCAGCGACCCGCACGGTTCCGGTCTTCGCGTTCAGAGCTCGTCGGCTCCCGGTTCGCGAGGTGTCTGCCGTGCGGGCGGGCTACAACCACGATCAACATGCTGCCTCAAGCCACAGAGGTGATCCGGACACGCCGGCCCGCCGGTCTTGCACGAGGCCTCACCGGCCCAGAGGTGTGCAGGCGTGTACTCGACGAGTCGGACCACCGCCAACGACCCGTCGCCACCTACGCTGCCGATCTTTTTGAAGACCTTCGAAGGTCGGGTAACGGGCAGGCATCCCGCGAGCCGCGACGGGCCGTTCGGGATTCATTAGGTAACGGGTCATGAGCGTTCCGGGATGTAGTAGGGGCGGTTGTGCGCGGCGACTGGCGGCGACTGAACGCTCCAGGTGCCGACGGCGGAAGCGCGATCGAGCAGCGCGGCCAAGTCAACGCAAGCGGGAGCGTCGGGATCGACGATCTCCACGGCGACGCGGTCCGCCGTGACGGGGTCGAGCAGGCGGAGCAGGTGGGGTTGGTAGACGTTTAAAGAGCCGGCGAGCAGGCTTCCGGCGGGTTCGGTGCCGTAGCCCGTGATCGGGGCGTGGTTGACTTCCGCCGCGCGGAGCCCGTCTAGCCGGGCGTTCAGGGTAAGGATCGGATCACCCGGCGCGCTGATGCTGCCGTCCTCGGTGAAATCCGCGCCGAAGCAAGTGATCTGCCAGCTTTCGCCGCCTGGCCCGTTGGGCGAGGGCATCATGGCGGTGAACCGGGCCGGGTGCTTGGGTTCGGCGAAAAGTTTAGTGCCCGCCTCAATGGCGATTCGGTTGTCGCAAAGCACATGGATACGGCCGAGACCAAGGAGCTTGGACTGGTCAACCCCGCGGGCGTAGTCGGCGTAAGTCAGTGCAGCCAGACGGCGCTCCTCGCTTCGCGGGTAAGCGATGATGCTGATCTCGATCTCCTCGGTGATGCCCGATCCGTCTGCGTACTGGGCGAAGTAGAGCTGGTAATTGATCGAGACACAGGCTCGGTCGTCGAACAACGCGGGGGTCAGTCGCGGGTTGACACGGCTCAGGATTTTCTCAGCCGGTTCAGGGTCGACCAGGTAGTCGATGCCGACGGTATGCAGGGCACCGTAGTGGAACGGTAGCAGAAAAGGTTCGGCGATGGGCGGCAGAGACAGATTCGACATGCTGACATCCGTCACAGTTAGGTACTCCCCTGGGGGTAGGTAGTGTTAGGACTCATCGGCCGGCCATGTAATCGTGAAAATAATGTGATGCACGAAATTGCGCAAGGGAGAGTTGCAAGCAGCCGACTTATGACTCGACCTTCCCGACCTCGCCACCTTCGATCGACCCACCACAGTTGCTGGTATTTGGCTCACAGAGGCGCTATCAGGCTAAGCATGCCGACAGCGATAACCATCCGAAACAATTTCTATAGTACCATCGATGGTCATGCTCGTCTAGGGTAACGCAATTTGCCATGACGTCTCCCCTTCAGTCAGATTCCGAAATCCGGCAATGCTCTTGCGCTGTCGGCGCGGCGCTCGCGTCGGAGACCGGGGAGGCGGGCTCGACGATGGGGGAACCGCTGTGCCGTTGCGGGGCGTCGAGGATATCGTCGACGGCTGTCCGCACGGCGGCGAGTGCTTGGTTGAGTTGCTCGACGATGAAGAAATGGCCACCCTCGAACATGCGGATCTCCGTCGGCGCGGAGGTGGCGTCCCGCCACGATTCGAGCTCGCATGGCCGGACACCAGGATCGCTGTCGCCGCCAAGCACCAACACCGGCAGGTCCAAGATCGGCCGTTCGGCGAATCGATAGTTCGCCGCCGCTTGGTAGTCGGAGCGAAGGACGGTGACCAGCAGCTCACGATACTCGGAGTTGTCGAGCAGATCGTCCGGTATTCCAACTTGAGAGGCGACGGCTTCCAGAAACTTGTCGTCGGGTAGCCGACACAGATCCGGCACGGGTGAGGGCAGCTGCGGTGCCGCGAATCCGGAGGCGATCAGCAGTGCGGGCGGACGTCGCGCCGCCACTAGCCGGTGCGCGAGCTCGAAGGCGATAAGGGCACCCATGCTGTGGCCCAGGAGCGCGAACTCGCCTTCGCCGGCCCGAGCGATGATCGGCAGCATCAGGTCGTCGGCGAGCTGTGCGATCGAGGGGAAGGACGGATCGGCGATTCGTCGTTCCCGACCGGGAAGCGATGCCGGGACGACGTCGATCTGGTCGCCCGTGTGGGACGCCCAGTCACGAAAGAACGTCTGGTCACCACCGGCGTGCGAAAAGCAGAACAGTGTCAGGCGGGCACCCGTGGCCGTCGCGGCGGTGGGGAACCAGGTGTCCACGGCACTTGTCATCGCTGGTCCGAATTCGGGAGCCGCACCAGCGGTGACAGCTTGTTCTCTTTCGACACAAGGTTGACGGCCCGCTCGGCGCGCGCGGCGTCATGAAGGAATCGGTTAACGCTTTTACGAATCTCGGAGAGATCTTTCACCTGAGAGTCCTTTGGTTCGCGTGCCTGAGCGCCGACGTCGTTCACACGCGTGTCGAACGGGAAACAATGATCAGACGATCGCCGTACCCGGCCGCGCCACCAGCAGAGGCGGCGGACTCGGGGTGTCGATCGTGCACCCGACCGAATGTCTCCCCGGACCGTACTGGTCGGCATGTACATTGTCGATTGGCGCGGTTCATCTGACGACCGCATCCGGAGGTCACGGACAGAGCGAAGCCGTCCATCGCATCCTTCCCAAGTGTTCAACTGCGCACCGTCGTCAGTTGAACACCTGTGGATCCTCGTCGAGCCAGTCTCCCGCGCTACGTGTCAACGGTCATTTGGATCGCCGGGTGGCGCCCACTCTCTACCGCAACACCGAGTACTCGCTAAATCACCTGATCGAGGACATCCGGGTCGGACGCATTGGCGTGCCCGACATACAGCGTCACTTCGTCTGGCCGGCCGCCAAGACCCGAGACCTGTTCGGCTCGATGTACCACGGCTACCCCCTTGGCACCCTGATGTTCTGGGAAACCGGCGCGGAGGCTGGCACCCGCCAGATCGGTATGGAGTCCGCCGCCGAGCGCCGCAACTCCTCATCGTTGACGGGCAGCAGCGACTGACCTCGCTGTTTGCCGTACTCACCGGCAGGCCGGTGCTGACCAAGTCGTTCGAGCAGCGTCGCATCCGCATCGCCTTCCTGCCGGAAAATCAGACCTTCGAGGTGACAGACGCCGCTACAGATCTTGAATGGCCAGGTTCGTCCGATGTGGTCTGTGTGACGGCTTCGGGCTGGGGTAGATCGATGGGATGAGGTATCCCGATGGAGGTGGGTTGTCCGCGCGGGGGCGGGCGAAGCGTGAGGCGGTACGACGGCAGGCGGCCGGGTGGTTCGTCGAGGATGTGTCGGTGCCGGAGATCGCGCGCAGGTTGCGGGTGTCGCAGACCGCGGTGTACGGGGTGGCGTAAACGGTGGAAGGCCGGTGGTGAGCAGGCCCTGGCCTCGAAAGGGCCCGGTGGGTCTCGGTGTCGTCTGGATGAGGGGCGGCTGCGACGGCTGGCCGATGCCCTGGAACAGGGGCCGGCGGTCCATGGGTTCGGCGCTGATCAGCGGTGGACCCTGGCGCGGGTGTCGGACCTGATCGCGCGGATGTTCCGTACCCGGTACACGCTGCGGGGCACGGCGAACATCATGTACCGGCTGGGCTGGTCGGTGCAGGTGCCCAAACACCGTGCCGTCGAGCGGGACGAGGCCGCGGTCATCACCTGGCGGCGGGAGACGTGGCCGGCGGGAAAACGGTAGCGGCGCAGCGTCAGGCGTGGCTGGTCTTCGAAGACGAGGCCGGCCAGACGCTGCGCCCACCGAAGGCACGGACCTGGGGGCGACGCGGCATCACCCCGGTCGTCCCGGTCACCGGCAAAGGATCCGGGCGCGTCTCGATCGCCGGGTTGACCTGTTACCGGCCCGGACAGCGGTCGCGGTTCATCTATCGACCACAATGTATTCAACGCCGGTTGTCAAGCGGGGCACAGGCCGCGCGTTTGAGTCGGAGCCAGCGGGAGTCCGCCGGCTCAACTCTTGATCTTGACGTTGGCTCTCAACGAACGATTCGGCGATACGCAGGGTGAGTAGATCGCGCTTCTGGTCGGCCCGAGCCCTTGGTGGTACTGCGGGTTGCCGTTGACTAGGAGCACAAGGACACCCGGCGGGACGCAGTCTCCCGCTTCTCCTGTCGTACCGCTGAGAGGGCTTGGACGCGTTGGGTGGGCAGCGTCGGAGGCACGACTTCGGGCCGGCTTCTACGGTCTTCACCGCCCTGTGCTGCCATGCAACGACCTATCTCGGGACCGGATCTCACCGACAGGGCCTGCTGGATTCAGGCAGTGGGGGACGGTGACGTAGCAAGGCCGAGAACGCCGGTCGTGAGGCCGTCACCGATCTCGTGGGCCAGGGCGACTCCGGTCGCGGCTGCCCGTTCCAGGGCGGTGCGGAACTCAACGAGCTTCCGGAATGCCTGTCCGTACGCTTGCTGCTGGTCCAGCGGCATCACCGGGATGGACAGTCGCCGGATGTCGATGCGGAGTACGCCGTTGGTGGCGCTGGAGGCTCGGCCGGCGATTCGTGCGTTGTCTGGGCGGGAGATGACACCCGCGACGAACCATGGGTCGAAGCGGTCGGGGTCGACGCGGATCAACTGGACGCTGGGCCCGAGTCTGGCTCCGATCTGTTCCGGGGTGGCGACTCGGGCGTTGATCTTGCGACCGATGACGGGAACGAGGATGTCGTCGGTGGCCACTTGTGGCGATGGGTCGTCTTTCGCGATCCAGGCGGTCGTTCCGGTGGCCGGTCCGCCGGAGAGGATGTCGTCGGCGGTCAGTACGGCGACGTTGGAGGTGTCGCTGGTTGATCGGCTACGGGTGGTGGCGCGTTGGACGGTGATGGTGCCTGATCGGATCAGGTCGACGATGTCCGCCTGGGGTGCCGCGCGTAGGGGTGCTGCGGGTGTGTCGCGTACTGCGGGCAGGATCGTTCGCACCTCGTCGAGGAGTCGAGCGAACTCACTCACTCTGGTAATGATCTGGGTGGGCGTGGCGACGGACTCGCCGGCCTGCGGTAGGTGGCGTTGTGGTGTGAGGTCGACCTGGTCGTCGAGGAAATCGATGGCGGGTACGGTGCGGTGGACACCGGGGAGCTCCGTATCGTCGCCGGACCGGTGGGCACGCCA
The DNA here is from genome assembly GCF_055517075.1 of Micromonospora sp. DSM 43699. Classification (NCBI taxonomy): domain Bacteria; kingdom Bacillati; phylum Actinomycetota; class Actinomycetes; order Micromonosporales; family Micromonosporaceae; genus Micromonospora; species Micromonospora sp. DSM 43699. The sequence continues at coordinate 6,816 of NZ_JBTMMT010000103.1, read as the reverse complement.
GGCGGTGTCGACGATCTCGGTGAGGGGTCGGCTGGTCGATGCCGTGGTGGTGTCGACCACGAGCAGGTTGGCTGCTTGTGGTTGGTGCGGTTCGGGTTGGGTGAGGACCCAGACGTGTAGTCCGATGCCGGTTGGTGGCATCAGGCCGGCGGGCAGGGCGATGACCGCGCGTAGTGCGCTGTGGCGGACCAGTTCGGCGCGGACCCGGCGGCCTGCGGGGCGTGCCGCGGCGGCGGGGGGCATGAGTACGACGGCGGTGCCGCCGGGGGAAAGGTGCGCCAGGGCGTGTTGCACCCAGGCGAGTTCGGGTTCGGTCCGTGGTGGGAGTCCGTAGGACCAGCGGGGGTCGTACGCGAGACGGTCGTGACCCCAGTCGTGGATGCCGAAGGGGAAGTTGGCCACCACGACGTCGGCCCGCAGGTCGGGTAGGGCGTCGGAGAGCAGGCTGTCGCCGATCCGTACGACGGGCGGCTCGGCGTCGGGCTTGGCCTGCCTAGCCCGCAGGTGCACGAACCAGAGCCGGAGCAGGGTGATCACGGCGTAGTGCCGGTTGATCTCCTGGGCGTAGCAGCGGGCGGGGGTGCAGTTGCGTAGTGCCCGGTCGGCGGCCATCCGCAGGATTGATCCGGTGCCGCTGGTGAAGTCGAAGATGTGGGCTCCGGGGCCGGCGAGGGTCAGCATCACGTCGGCTACGACGTCCGGGGTGCCGGCGAGGCCGGACATCGAGTGGGCTGAGGTGACGTACTGGTTGTGCAGGTGTTCGAAGGCGGCCTCGGGGCCCTGTTCCGCGCCTAGTTGGTCGACCGTGCGGAGCAGGGTGGTGAGCTGTGCGGTCCACTGCCCAGGCAGAACGTCGCCGATGAGTTCGGCCAGGCCGGCGTCCAGGGTCCGCAGGTGGGTGACGAGTTGCTTCGGTGTCGGCAGCCCGGCGTCGGGGGGTGTGCCCTGGTCGGCGCGGACGAGCAGGAGTGCGCCGGCGATGCCGAGGACGTCGTTGATCTGGCTGGCGGGCTGGTAGCTCTCGATGTGTCGCCAGGCCCACTGTTCGGCGCTCGCCTGGTGCAGCCGGCCGTGGCGGCGCAGCCAGTCCTCCACGTGGCGGGCGTCGAAGGACGGGCTCGTCGGCGTGCCGCCTACCGGGGTCGGGAAGTCGGCGTACCGGCGTCGCCAATTGCTCACCGCTGCCCTGCCGACGTTGGCCATTCGTGCGATGCCGCTGGCGGTCAGGGTGGCCTCGTTCGGGGCCATGCTCGGCTCTCTTGTCACCCGTGAACGCTAGCACGCCATACAAACCTTGTGCACTCGGTTCACAGAGTCTTTGTTGCTTTCTGGTTCCGCCAACCGAGCATCTGGAGGGGACATGCCCCGTCGTGGACGTAGCACCACCATCGGGAAGATCGGGAAGATTCATCAGGACCGCCGGGTGTCCGAGATCAGGGTGCTCGGTGAGCTGCTGCGACGTGAGCAGGGCCCTGAGTCCGGTCTGGTATCGCCGCCGCAGGACAGGTGGGCCGGCTCGGAAGCCCGCTGACCGGTTCGCCCTATCCATCAACTATCGAAGGAGGACCATGAACACCTTTGCGCGTACCTCACCTGCCGGCCGCCCTGTCCCTGCGCTTTCCGCCGGTGACGTACGTCTGCCGCGGCGCCGCCCGGTGGGGAGCCGGTTCAACGGGTCTCGCAGCGTCCCAGGTGTACGCACGAGTGTGCCTTGATCCCGTCGTCGGTGCGGCCATCGCGGACGCGTACATGGCGGCACCGGTCCGGGACGAGCGGGCCTATCCCGCCTTTGCCGCGTTCTGCCGGGAGACGGTGCGGCAGTACCGCTTCCTGGTGGGCCGCGTGGAGTTCGGTGGCCTGGGCGTCACGGTACGGGTCGTCGACACCGATCCCTACCCGGACGTCGCGTCGATGGTCGACGACGTACGGCAGCGGCGGCTGAAGGTGTGGTCCACCGCGGCCGGCGGCAGTCCGCACCCGTTCCTCAGCGACGGTGAGAATGACATGTTCCGGGCGGTGCACGACGTGTTCGGGCATGCGGCCACCGGTCGTGGCTTCGACCGGCATGGCGAGGAGGCGGCGTGGCTGAAGCACAGCAGCATGTACTCGCCGTTGGCCCGGCGGGCCCTGGCGACCGAGACTCGTGGTCAGAACTGCGCGCGGATCTTCCGCTCTGGTGGTGGTCGCTTTCCTGAGCAGAAAGCGGTGTTGCTGCCCCGGTTGTTCAGTGACCCGCGATCGGTGTCCGTCCGGGAGGGCTGCCGTGGGATAGGTGGCTCCTCGCCGAGGTTCGCGATCTCCTCGCGTAGGTGCTGCACCGCTGGGTGCTCCGGCCCCTGCACCTGGATCCGGTCCTGCAGAAGGTCGTGAAGCAGTCTCGACGCCCGGCTGTGCTCGCCGAGCGCCCGGTGGGCGCGGGCGACACCCAGCCGGGCGTCGAACACCAGCGGGTGGTCGTCGCCGTGCTGCTGGGCGTGCCGGTCGGCCAGCTGTCGCCACTGCCGGGCGGCGGCCCGGTACTCGCCTGCGGCGTGCAGTTGGTCCGCGTGCTCGGCGGTCGGCTGTACGTCGGGGAGGGCCGGCTCGGTGGTGGTCGGCGGGGCGGGAGAGGTCTGCTGGGGCACGCGTCCGACGATCGCGGCGTAGGTCCGTACCGCCCCGACGGTGTCGGTGAGGACGCCGGGGATCGGTGGCAGGTCGTGGCAGAACGGTGCCAGCACGGTGTAGACGTCGGCGGCGCTGGCGGGTCGGTCTCGGGGATCGGTCGCCAGCAGCGCATGCACCAGGTCGTCGAGCTCGTCGGGGGTGTCCGGCCGTAGCTGGGCGGGGCGTGGCGGAGGTTCGTAGATCTGGCGTCGCAACGTCGTCGTGGTGGTCGTCTCGCCGAAGGGAGGCTGACCGGTGAGCAGGTCGAAGAGCGTGGCTCCCAGGCCGTACAGGTCAGTGCGGTGGTCGGTGGGTTCGCCGAGCACCTGCTCCGGTGCCATGTAGCCCCAGTGCCGCCGAGATGACCAGCGGGAGGGCCACTTCTGCCAGGTCCGGCTGCAGCTTCGGTCCGGCGGGGCACTCCGACGATTCGTAGGGCCGCAGTGAGGCGACGGCGTTCGATCAGCCGGTCGACGACGACGAGTGCGGCGAGGCACAGCAGGAGGGTGAAGGCCATCAGCGCGCCGATGATCACCATGACGGCCGCGCCTCCAAGACCCTGGATGGAGCCGAGGAAGCCCTGGATGTTGGATGCGGGGGCCTGGGTGCCGAGGATCTGGCGGGCCCGTTCCAGCACGGGTTCCGGGCTGGCCGACCACCGAGCTTTGCTTTCGAACGGTGGAACGGGCAGGAGATCCATCAGGTTGATGGCGACTCGCCGGACCCACCGTCGGTGGCTCCATCGCCTCGGTCTTCCTCGCTGAAGTGCGAGGAACGGATCGAACCGCCATCAGCCAGCAGGATCACCTGGTAGCCGTCAGCGACGAGAGCATCAAAGATGTCCGCTCCCAGCTTCGGTTCCCGCGAAGGAAACTCCAGCTTCAGTTCGATCACGTACGGGTGACTGGCGAACGGCTCAAGATCGGCGGGATCGAACTGTACCCAGAATTTGCCCCCAGCAAGGGTGCCCACCATCGACTGACTCTCACCCGGTATCTCTCGAACGGTCGCACCCGCCACCCGAGCGACCACGTCCACGAGCCGCTCGAACGACCGCGGTGGGTCGACGCAGCCCACCACGAGCTCGTAGTCCGTCATGACTCTTCACTCCTCCCACGTGTCGATCGCCGGACGATCGCGATGGTCGGCGATCGTGCGGAGGGGTTGCCGCTACGGGGTCGCCGCCCACGGCGGCGCGGGCGGGTTTGCGCTGACCTCGGTACGGGGTGGGACCGGCCAGTCTGGGATCAAGGTGGTTTCTCCGGTGAGTTCGAGGGCGGTGATCGTGGCCAAGTCCTGTACCGCCTGGACGAAGCCCTCGACCCACATCAGCGTGATGGACGTCTTGCCGTCCTTGCGGTCATACAGGGTCCCGGAATCGTTCGGCGCGGTTTGCGGGTCGTCGCCGTGCGCGAGCCGGTTCCGGACCGCCTTGGCATCCCGTAGGTAGTTGTCGAGGCGCTGCGCCTCGATGGTGGTCCAGAGCCAGCGCCCACCGCGACCCGGCTCGGGCTGCGCGCGAACCCGGGCCCGCCACTGACCGGTGACATCCGGGACGCCGAGGTGCTGGCCGAACCGCTGCCGTATCCGTTCCATGGTCGCCGGCGTGTTCTGCTGGGGGCCGCCGTGCGCGCCGATCAACTGGTTGAAGAACATCTCGAACGGCCCGTACGTCAGAAGGAACGCCCCGTACCTCATGCTCCGGTAACGGGAGTTTCGCCTCGCCTCGTCCATATTGTCGCGGTGGATGGTGATCAGATCCACCGGCGTCACCATACGCACCGCCAAGACGCCCAACGCTTCCTCAACCGCTGCCGCATCCACCACGACGGCAAGCGTACTGACAGACGTGAGTCGTCGACAGCCAATCTCGACACGAACGCGGCCAGCTCGACCCCAGCCACCGCCGACCGACACACCCCCGGTCGGATTCCTGGGCCAGCCGCGGCACCGTTCCGCTGGGCAGCACAGGTTGAGCGCCCCTCAGCGCGTGGGCAAGCGGAACTGTAGGCGCATGCTGCGGCCGGCCACGCGGTAGAACTCGAAGCCGCCGGTGGCCAGTGGATTCGGCAGGATGTGGAGGCGTCGGCGCACCGGATCGAGGGCGTCGGTGACGAAGGCGATCAGGTACTCCTCGTCGGCCGCGAGGGCCTGCGCCCGGCGGACCTCGGACTCTCCGAGGGTGATCTGAAGCGTGGTGTCGGTAGTTGCCTTGACCTCGATGAGGATGCGCTTGTCGGTTGTGTTGACCAGGAAGTCGTAGCCGAGACCGTCGTCGCCGTCGTCCGGGAACCGGATCCGGCGGTAGCCGGATTTCCAGGTGGTCTCGGGTGGATAGCCGAACCGGTGTTGAATCCACTCGCCGACCAGGAGTTCGCCGGCGAGGCCCACCCTCGCGGTCACCTCCGGCGGTGCCGTGGTGGCTCGCAAGCCTCCTCCCAGGCTGGACCCGCCGGTCCTCGTCGGTTCTCTGGGCAGTGTCGTGGGTGGGGCGGACGGCAGCGGCGGCGTTGCCAGAACCTCGGCCGGGACATCCGAGCGAACGGTGTTGATGAATGCCTGAGTTTCCTCTGGTTCGTGGCCGAACTTCTTCGTGCCGTAGGTCGTGGCCACTGAGATTTGGTGCTGTTGTTCGGTGGCCAAGGTCAGGCGCTCCTGGGCTCTCGTCAGGTCCTGCGGGGAGAGGCCCAGGAGCGTGGGCGCGATCTCCTGTGGCATCGACTCCGGCCACTGGCTGTGGGAGTACAGCCAGCTGATGACGTGGGCCTGCGTGAGCCGGCGGAAGTCCATGCTGCCGTCTGCGGCCATTTGGGCAGCGACCGACTCGGGCGCGCCCGGCCTGCGGTTGCTGGTCGTCGCGGATCGGTGCAACCATGCTTCTACCGCGATCTTGGCGGCGGCCGTCACACGTGTGGCGGTGCGCTGGCCGACTTCCCTGAGTTCGTTGACGGACGGCAGCGGAACCGCTGTAGGCGCTGGTGCTGGGGAGACCCGGTCGAGCCAGTCGGCGGTCCGTCCTTGGAGTAGCGGCTCGGAGATCTCCCAGTAGGAATCCAGCCACTCCGGATCGGGGCCGAGGTCGGGGAGGTCGCGCAGCCGGAGGTAGTCGGTCAACGGTTCGCCGCGCTCGGCGACGGCGAGGTATCGATCCCGGAGTTCGTCCTGGATCCCGGTGCGGTGCCGCTGGAGGTGGGCCGCGAACTGTCGGGCATGCCCGGTGCCGTTGTGCAGCGGCGCCAGGCCCACGGCGCGGAGACCTTCGTTGGCCGTGGCCAGCATGACGTTCAGTTTCTCGATCGTGATGTGCAGGTCGTCCTCATCGGCGAGGGCGAGCGCCGTGTCGGCGTGGATGCCACGGTCCGACAACCAGGCACGAAGGGGCCAGGTCACCGGCTGGGGTGTGCAGCAGGAGCACCGCGTCCCGTTCGATCGGCCACAGCAGCCAGCTCTCCGGGCCCGGCGGCGTGCTACCCGTGGAGGAGTTGCTCGCGCAGGATGTCTGCGTGCCCGCAGTGCTGGGCGAGCTCACGTAGCACGTGGAGGTACACCCACCGCAGCGGAAGCGGACCCCGCCGGTTCCCGCGCAGGATGTCGTCGAGGCCCAACGACGCCGTCGCCCGGCGTGCTGCCGCGCAGGCCTCACGGTGGGCCTGCCGGACGGTGGCGATCGTGTCGTGGTCGTCGAGGACGAACGAGTCGTCCGACCGCTCCGGGAGGCCGAGCTCGGCGCGCGAGCGGCAGGTGACGGCCTCGTCGAACCAGACCCTCTCCACGAAGGTCACGTGCTTCACCAGGCCCAGCAGCGTGGTCTGGGAGGCCACCAGCGAACGACGTGCCTGTTCCTCCGTCAGCCCGTCCAGGCAGCCGTTGAGCGCGTCGCGGTGCTCGTCGAGGAACGCCTCGAACTGGGCCTGGGCTGGTTGGGCGACGACCTGTTCGGCGAAGGTGGGCGGAAAGGCAGGCATGGGAGAAGCATCGCAGACGTCCCGGGCGGGCCGCGGAGCCGGTGCGGAGAAAACGGCTGGCGGACCACCCCGGCCGCTGCTAGTGTCCTGCGCCGGAAATTCGCCTACAAAATCGTGCGAGTGATTCGAGGATCTCTTCGGCGGTCTTGGTCCAGGTAAACGGCCGTGGGTCGCGGTTCCAGTCGGCGATCCAGGAGCGGATGTC
>NZ_JBTMMT010000102.1:0-15680 GCF_055517075.1 Micromonospora sp. DSM 43699 | reverse complement strand
GGGTGGGGGTGGGGGTGGGGGGTCAGGGGTCGGTGGTGAGGCGGGCGTGCAGGTGTTCGTCGTGGCGGTGGCCGTCGCCGTAGCGGTGGGACTCGCGCAGGGTGCCCTCCAGCCGGTAGCCGGCGCGCTCGGCGACCCGGCAGGAGGCGGGGTTGGCCACGGCGTGGCACAGTTCGATCCGGTGCAGGTCGAGGTGGGTGAAGGCCCAGCCGGTGAGCGCGTGCAGCGCCCGGCCGGCGACCCCGCGTCCCCGGGCCGGGGCGGCGGTCCAGTAGCCGACGGCGGCGTTGTCGTGCCGGATCTGGTGTACGGAGACCGAACCGAGCAGCGTCCCGTCGGTGCCGTCGGTCACCGCGAGGGAGACGTGGCTGCCGTCGCTCCGGTCGGCCCGCCTGGCGATCCACCCGGCGGCCTGCGCCAGGTCGGTCACCCCCTGCCCGTTCCACCGGACGATGTCGGGGTCGACCAGGGCGGCCAGCACGGCCGGCGCGTCCGCCGTCCGCCAGGGGCGCAGCAACAGGCCGGCGGTGGTGATCTCCACGGGTTCCACCCGGGCAGTCTGGCAGGTCGCCTGGCGACCACCCGTCCGACTTTCCTTCAAATACCGAAGTTCCGCACCTCAAGTACGACTGTCTCGCCGCTCACACCACCCAAGGAGGGCTTGTTTAAATTTTAAGGAGTGCTACTGTTCGGGGCATGACGGAGAGCCTGGACAGCGAGCGGATGGCCTGCTGGCGTGCCTACATCGAGGCGAGCCAGCGGCTGTTCACCCAGCTCGAAGAGGACCTGCGCGCCGACGGGGAGCTGAGCTTCGCCGACTACCACGTGCTGGTCCTGCTCTCCGAGGCGCCGGGCCAGCGACTGCGCATGGGTGAGCTGGCCGGTCGGCTGGTCTTCTCCCCCAGCCGGCTCACCTACCAGATCTCCACCATGCAGCGGCGGGGTCTGGTCGCCAAGCAGTCCTGCCCCGGGGACCGTCGGGGCAGCGAGGCGGTGCTCACCGCCACCGGGCTGCTGACCCTGCGCGAGGCCGCGCCGGGGCACCTCGCCTCGGTCCGGCGGCACCTGATGGACGACCTCGACGACGCCGAGGTCACCACTCTGACCCGGGTCTTCGATCGACTCGGCCGGCGGCTACGCGCCGACCGGGACGCGTCGTCCACCCACAGCGACACCTGAGGAGCCCGAGATGCCCGCGATCACCGTCGACGACGTCCTCGTCCTGCCCCGCCTGCCCCGGCTCGACGAGACCACCAGCTACCGGCCGGTCCGCCGGCTGACCACCGCCCCCAGCGGTTACGAGGGTGAGGGCTTCCCGGTCCGCCGGGCCTTCGCCGGGGTGCCGATGTCGGATCTCGACCCGTTCATCCACCTCGACCAGATGGGCGAGGTGGACTACGCGCCGGGCGAGCCGAAGGGCACCCCGTGGCACCCGCACCGGGGCTTCGAGACGGTCACCTACATGATCGACGGGATCATGGACCACCAGGACTCGCAGGGTGGTGGCGGCACCATCACCGACGGCGACACCCAGTGGATGACCGCCGGCAGCGGGTTGCTGCACATCGAGGCCCCGCCGGAGCACCTGGTGGCCAGCGGTGGGCTCTTCCACGGCCTCCAGCTCTGGGTCAACCTGCCCCGGGTGGCCAAGATGATGCCGCCGCGCTACCAGGACATCCGGGGGCGGGAGTCGACCCTGCTGACCACGCCGGACGGCGGCGCACTGGTCCGGATCATCGCCGGTGAGGTCGCCGGGCACCAGGGGCCGGGGTCGACGCACACCCCGATCACCATCGCCCACGTCACGCTCCAGCCCGGTGCGGAGCTGAGCCTGCCCTGGCGGTCCGACTTCAACGCCCTGGTCTACGCGCTCTCCGGTCGGGGCACGGTCGGCACCGACCGACGTCCCTTCCAGGGCGGCCAGTTGGCCGTGCACGGTCCGGGCGACGCGCTGCGGATCACCGCGGGGGGCAAGCAGGACGGCAACACCCCGGCCCTGGACCTCTACCTCATGGGCGGAAAGCCCATCCGGGAGCCGGTGGCGCACTACGGGCCGTTCGTGATGAACACCCGTGCCGAGCTGATGCAGGCCTTCGAGGACTTCCAGGCCGGCAAGCTGGGCGTCGTCCCCGCCCAGCGGCTGCCGCACACCGGCGGCCAGGGCGACCGCCCCTGACGGCACGCGGCAACCCGACGGGCGTCCCGGTTCCACCGGGGCGCCCGTTTCGGGCGGTTCCGCCGCGGGCAGATACAGGCGGCGGAGGCCGTCAGGAGACCGCGAAGATCCCGGCAACCCCGAGGATCACCATGAGCAGTACCGCCAGGATCGCGCCGCGTTCGCTCTCGACCGCCTGGGTACGGTCCTGGGTCGCGGGGTTCGTCGTCTCGGCGGGCATTGCGGTGCCTCCTCGGCGTTCGCGGTCTGGGGTGCGGCAGGCCACCCGCCGGAGCGGTTCCGGGCCACCCGGAGTGCGCTCCGCTGGTGGGGGTCCTACCGTGAGGACGTCGTCGACCTCGGGAGGTTGGAACGTGGCGATCGAGGACTGGTTCCTGACCGCTGAGGAACGCGCCAACCCGGCCTCGGGGTTACCCGTCTGGACGACCGGAAACCTCGCCGAGCCGCTGATTCACGGCGTGGCGTACTTCGACCGGCTGGTCAGCGCGGTGGAGGCTCTCGACGCGGGCGACCACCTCTTCTTCACCGACTGGCGGGGCGACCCGGACGAACTGATGCGCCCGGACGGCCCGACGGTGGCCCAGCTCTTCGCGCAGGCCGCCCAGCGTGGGGTGGTGGTCAAGGGGCTGCTCTGGCGTTCCCACCTCGACACGCTGTCCTACAGTGAGGCGGAGAACCGCGACCTGAGCGAGACGATCAAAGCCGCCGGCGGTGAGGTGCTGCTCGACCAACGCGTCCGGCGGGGCGGGTCGCACCACCAGAAGCTGGTGGTGCTGCGTCATCCCGACGACCCGGAGCGGGACGTCGCCTTCGCCGGCGGGATCGACCTGTGCCACAGCCGCCGGGACGACGCCGACCACCACGGCGACCCGCAGCCCCTGGCCATGTCGCCGCGGTACGGCCCGCACCCGCCCTGGCACGACGTGCAGCTCGCCGTCCGGGGGCCGGCGGTCGGCGCGCTGGACACCACGTTCCGCGAGCGGTGGACCGACCCGATGCCGTTGGACTCGGAGAACCCGCTGGCCTACCTGCGGGACCGGCTGCGCGGCTCCGACCTCAGCCCCGACCCGCTGCCCGCCCAGCCGGCCGACCCGCCGCCCTGCGGCCCGCACCGCATCCAGGTGCTGCGCACCTACCCGGCGGTACGTCCCCGGTACTCCTTCGCCCCGGACGGCGAGCGGACGGTGGCCCGCGGCTACACCAAGGCGGTACGCCGGGCCCGCCGGCTGATCTACCTGGAGGACCAGTACCTCTGGTCGACCGAGGTGGCCGAGCTCTTCGCCCAGGCGTTACGCGACAATCCGGACCTGCACCTGGTCGCCGTGGTGCCCCGCCACCCGGACGTCGACGGCGCGTTGGCGCTGCCGCCGAACATGGTGGGCCGGGAGCAGGCGCTCTCGCTGTGCGAGCGGGCCGCCCCGGACCGGGTGCACGTCTTCGACGTGGAGAACCGGGCGGGCGATCCGGTCTACGTGCACGCCAAGGTCTGCGTGATCGACGACGTCTGGGCGAGCGTGGGCAGCGACAACTTCAACAGGCGGTCCTGGACGCACGACAGCGAACTGTCCTGCGCGGTGCTCGACGAGACCCGCGACGAGCGGTCCCCCGTCGACCCGGCTGGCCAGGGCGACGGGGCCCGGGTGTTCGCCCGGGACCTGCGGCTGCGGCTGTGGCGGGAGCACCTGGACCGGGATCCGGACGGCGCCGACGACGCCGACCTGCTCGACCCGGCCAGCGCGGTCGAGGCGATCACCTCGACCGCCGACGCCCTCCAGCGGTGGTACGACGCCGGCCGGACGGGCCCCCGGCCACCGGGCCGGCTGCGCCCGCACCGGTCCGAGCGGCTGCCCTGGTACACCCGGCTCTGGGCGCTGCCGGCGTACCGACTGGTCTACGACCCCGACGGCCGGCCGCTGCACGCCCGACGGAAGGGCACCTGGTGAGCGTCCGAGGATACGCAGTTGCGACGGGGGCGGGTGGGCGGCGAAGCCAGCAGCGGTCACGCCGGGTCAGTCCATCCCGGTGCGGATGATCACAAACCGTGCGAACCGTGTCCGATATTGTGATTTCATGACTGAAAATCACTTAAGTACATCAGCCTTTCGGCTAGATATCCCCTCACCGATCAGGCTATGGTGACTCCCGAACGGCCCATCTGAAGTTAAACCGAAGCGTCACGTCTTTTGTCCGCGGACGAGGTGCAGGGAGGACCACCAATGACCGCGCCAACCATGAGCGAGCAGGCGACCACACAGCCGGCCACCACCGAGAAGCTGGACCCGCGCGCCCTCACCGACAGCGCCGCCGACCTGCTGAACGCGATGGCCGCGCTGCCTGCCAACCACCCGTCCCGGGCGGCGCTGCGGGACCGCGCCATCGAGGCCTGGCTGCCGCTGGCCAACCACCTGGCCCACCGCTACAGCGGCCGGGGCGAGCCCACCGACGACCTGGCCCAGACCGCCGCCGTCGGCCTGATCAAGGCGATCGACAAGTTCGACCCGTCGCGCGGCGTCGACTTCGCCGGTTACGCGATCCCGACCATCATCGGCGAGTTGAAGCGGCACTTCCGCGACCGCACCTGGGACATCCGGGTGCCCCGTCGGCTCCAGGAGCTGCGGCTGGCCATCTCCGACGCCAACAGCTCGCTGTTGCAGACCCTCGGCAGGTCGCCGACGGTCGCCGACATCGCCGCCCACCTCAAGCTCACCGAGGAAGAGGTCCTGGAGGGCCTGGAAGGCGCCCGCGCCTACAACGCGGTGTCGCTGTCCACCCCGACCGGCGACGGTGACCGCGCCACCGAGCTGGGCGACATGCTCGGCGGCGAGGACAACGAGTTCGAGCTGGCCGAGCTGCGGGTCGCACTCGGCCCGGCGCTGGCCACCCTCGACGAGCGTGAGCAGAAGATCCTCACCCTGCGCTTCTACGGCAACCTGACCCAGTCGCAGATCGCCGACCAGATCGGCGTCTCGCAGATGCACGTGTCCCGGCTGCTCGCCCGGGCGCTGACCAAGCTGCGCGGTCAGCTCGACGGCACCTACTAGGGGGTGGAGGCGGTCACCGACCCACCGGGTCGGTGACGGCCAAGACCACCGGGCCCGGTCGGCGGTTCGCCGGCCGGGCCCGCTCGGCTCCGGAACCAGAGCGGCCCCGACGCGCATGCGTCGGGGCCGCTCGGTCGTCGTGCGGGTCAGGCGCTCGCCGGGTCCCGCCACATCGGATAGAACGGCGTGCCGTCCGGCAGCCGGAAGACCTCCCGGAGCCGGTAGCCGTGCCGGGCGTAGAGGTCCCGCCCGGCTTCGCTGCTCGCCTCCAGGTAGCCGGGCACCCCGTGGGCGTCCAGCCAGGCGTGATGGTGACCCAGCAGGGCGGTGCCCAGCCCCTGCCCCTGACGGTCCGGCCGGACCGCGAGCAGGGCCAGGTGGTGGTGGTCGGGATGCGGGTGGTTGGCGGCGAACAACTCGTCGAGGTGCCGGAACCGGGGGGTCCACTCCCCGCAGGCGGCGGCCAGCCGGTCGTCGTAGTCCACAGGTGCCGGCGACTCGTCACCGACCTGCGGGAACCAGACGGCCACCGCGTCCCGGTCGGCGGTGCCGAAGACCAGCCCGTGCCGCATCGCGTGGTCGACCAGGATCTCGAAGTTGTCGGCGAACACGGCCTCCCGCTTCGCCTCGTCCGGCACCAGCCAGTGGGTCGCCGGCAGCACCAGGAACGCCTCGGCGATCCGCTCGGCGACCCACCGGGTGTCGGCGGCGTCGAGCCGCTCGATGGCCACCCGGCTCATCGCCGGGCCTCCACCGGCACCGGCCCGTCCACCGGCAGCGTGAACAGTGAGGTGGCGGCGCTCTCCGCGCCCCGCCCGATCCGGGCGTAGACGTCGGGTCGGTGGGACCGCAGCACCATGCCCCAGAGGATGCCGATCAGCGCGGCGACCGGGTAGACCCCCGGGATGATCCAGCGCAGCGGCGAGTCCGGCGCGACGCCGAGCAGGGTGGCGAAGTTCGCCACCGCCACCGCGACGATGGCCGCCAGCGCGACGGTGGCCAGCGCCGGGGCGATCGCCCGCCGCCACAGCGACTCCGAGGTGTCGGACCGGGCGAAGTAGACGATCACGGCGACGCTGGTGCTGGCGATCAGCAGCAGCACCCCGAAGCCGCCGCCCGTGCCGGCGTAGTAGAAGAGCTGCACCACCGGGTCCCAGCCGTTGACCGCGTACAGCACGATCACCAGCAGGCCGAGCAGGCTCTGGGCCAGCGATGCCACCCGGGGCGCCCCGGTGCGCGGCGAGGTCTGCCCGAAGGCGGCTGGCAGCACCCGCTCCCGGCCCAGCGCGAAGGCGTACCGGGCGGTGGTGTTGTGGAACGAGATCATGGCAGCCAGCACGGAGGTCATGAAGAGCGCCTGGCCGATGGTGACCGCGGTGTCGCCGAGGTGCGCGGCGGCCAGGTTGAAGATCAGTTCGATGCTCTGCTCGCCGGCGGCGGCGGAGATGTTCTCCGGCCCGACGGCCACGGTCATCGACCAGGAGGAGAGCGCGTAGAGCCCGGCGATGATCGCCACCGAGAGGTAGGTGGCCAGCGGCACCGTCCGCTTCGGATCCTTGCTCTCCTCGCTGAAGACCACCGAGGACTCGAACCCGACGAACCCGGTCATGGCGAGCACCAGCAACGCACCGGCCCCCGGCACCAGCAGGTTCGACGGGGCCAGCGCGGCGAAGCTGGTCGAGCCACCCTCCGGGTGGCTGAGCTGGCCCAGGTCGAACACGAGGATCACCACGATCTCGGCGATCAGGAGGAACGCCAGGACCAGGCCGTTGACGTCCACCCGCAGCAGGCCGAGGAACGCGACGAGCGCCCAGGCGACCAGGGCCACCACGGCCCAGTGCGGTTCGACGCCGAAGAGGGTGCCGAGCACCGGGGCGGCCGCAGCGCCGATCGCGCCGTAGAGGCCGACCTGGAGGGCGTTGTAGGCGACGAGCGCGACCCAGGCCGCGCCGACGCCGGCCGGCCGGCCGATACCCCGTGAGACGTAGGCGTAGAACGCACCGGCGTTCTCCACCCGACGGGCCATCGCCACGTAACCCACGGAGAAGAGCGCCAGGACGGCGCCCACGGCGAGGAAGGCCAGCGGCATCCCGGTGATGCCGGTGACCGCGTAGCCGGTGGTGACCACGCCGGCCACCACGGTCAGCGGCGCGGCGGCGGAGAGGACGAAGAAGATGACCGACGGCACGCCGAGGCGGCCACGGGCCAGGGCGTCACTGACGTTGCTGGGTCGAACGACTGTCGGATGGGGGGGCATGGGGCTGCTCCGGGAGAGGGGAGAGGAGGGGGAAGGGGGTGGCGCGGCGAGGTCAGGGGATGCCGCGCAGCACCGCCGCGCCGACCGCGGCCTCGGTGTGCACGACCAGTTCCTTCAGGGGGGCGGGCAGCGACTGGACCAGGGTGGCGAGCCGGTGGTGGGCGCGCGGGCCGGCGCTCCACAGCACCTCACGGGTCAGCCCGGCGGCGGCCACCAGCCCGAGCAGGGTGGTGTCCGACACCAGTGGCTGCTCCGGCCGCTCGACCAGGGCCCGGAGCCGGGTCGCCGGCCAGGCGGCGGCGTTGAGGTCGATCGGCAGGTAGCTGACCGTGGTCCGCAGCAGCCGACGGTTCTCCTGCCGGCGCAGCACCCCGGCGCGGGCCAGTCGTTCCCCCACGGAGGTGGTGGACGACTGGGACAGGAAGGAGAGCCAGGTACGCACCGCCTGGTGCTGCGACTCGCCGATCAGTTGGTCGAGCACTGTGTGGGCCAACGCGTCGGCCGGGGGACGCCTGTCGATCACGGCGACCATTCCACCGGAGACGGTGATCTGTCCGAACAGGATCAGCTCGGCGAGCAGCCCGGCGGCGAGACCCAACCCGGTGGCGCTCGGGTGGAGCTTGGCCTTGCCCCGGTTGTCGTTGTGCGCGATGAGAAAGAACTCGTCGGCGACCAGCAAACGAGCCTCCCACGCATTGTCCATAGATGATCCACGCCGGGTGACAGGATGCCTCCACAATGGCGTCTTTGCAACTCCCGGATTCAAAGGTTGCACTCCGTGCTCGGGTGACCTGCGGATCTTGTCGTGACAGACTCGGAGGGTGACCGCCAGCCCCACCGTTCGCCGCCGCCGCATCGCCCGAGAACTCCGCCAACTGCGGGAACGTGCGGGGATGACCCTCGACGTGGCCGCCCGCCAACTCGACATGTCCAAGAGCAACCTGTCCCGGATCGAGAACGCCCAGATCGGCATCAAGCCCCGCGACGTGCGCGCCGCACTGGCCCTCTACGAGGTGACCGGCTTCGATGCCGAGGCGCTCATCGAGATCGCCCGGGGTGCCCAGCAGCGCGGTTGGTGGCAGAACTACAGCGACGTGCTGCCCGAGTGGTTCGAGTTCTACGTCGGCCTGGAGGCGGAGGCGGAGAGCCTGCGTACGTACGAGGCGGAGTCCGTCCCCGGGCTGCTGCAGACCGAGGCGTACGCCAGGGAGATGTTCCGTCGCACCGCGGGCGAGGAGGGGGTGGAGCGCAAGGTGGCCGCCCGGCTGCGCCGACAGGAGGTGCTGCACCGGGAGTCTCCCCCGGTCGAGTTGTCGGTGGTGCTCAACGAGGCGGTGTTGCTGCGCCCGGTGGGCGGGCCGGCCGTCATGGCGGAGCAGCTGACCCACATGGCCCGGATCGCTCAGTTACCGAACGTGACGTGCCACGTACTTCCTTTCGCGTCTGGCGGGCACCCGGCGATGAGCACCCCGTATGTCATCCTCACGTTTGCCGACGCGGCCGACAATTCAGTGGTCTACCTGGACAATCTCACCCTGGGTCTGGCGTTGGAGGAAGCGGTGCACGTGCGCGGGTATACCCTTCTGCACGAGGAGCTGTGCCGGATGGCACTGGATCCGGCGGGGTCGTTGGCCCGCCTGGAAGAGGCTGCTCGTCACTTTGCGTGATCGCACCGCGGCACGCCCTGGGGGGAACGTGAGGTACGGGATGCAGGCGCTGCCTCTGTCCATGATGGACTGGCGGACCAGCAGCCGCAGTAGCGGCAACGGCAACTGCGTGGAGGTCGCCGCGACAGCCGACCGGATCGCGGTACGGGACAGCAAGGACCGGTACGGGCCCGCGCTGGTCTTCTCCGCCGACGCCTGGACAGCCTTCGTCACCGGCATGGAGGCGGTACGCCCGGGGTGACCCCCGGCATGCCACAGTGGCAGTCGTGCTCTCCGACGTACCACTCGACCTGCCGGTCCGGCCGGCGCTGCCACCGCTGCTGCGGGCGCTGACCGGCACCGGCAGCGCGGTCCTGGTGGCCCCGCCCGGCACCGGCAAGACCACCCTCGCGCCGCTCGCGGTGGCCGACGGGGTGGCCGGCCGGGTGCTGGTGGCCCAGCCCCGTCGGGTGGCCGCCCGGGCGGCCGCCCGGCGGATCGCCGACCTGCTCGGCGAGCGGGTCGGCGACCGGGTCGGGTACGCCGTGCGCGGCGACCGCCGGGTCGGCCCCGGCACCCGGATCGAGGTGGTCACCACCGGCCTGCTGGTCCGCCGGCTGCTGCGCGACCCCGAGTTGCCCGGGGTGGACGCGGTGCTGCTCGACGAGTGTCACGAGCGGCAACTCGACGCCGATCTCGCGCTGGCCTTCACCGTGGAGGCCCGCGCGGCGCTGCGCCCCGAGTTGTGGCTGGTAGCCATGTCGGCGACCCCGGAGGCGGACCGGTTCGCCGCGCTGCTCGGCGGCGACGCCCCGGCCCCGGTGGTCCGCGCCGAGGCGGCCCTGCACCCGGTCACCCGGGTCTGGACGCCGCCGCCGCGACCGGTCACGCCGCCGGGGGCGGGCCGGGTCGACCCGGTGCTGCTCGACCACGTAGCCGCCACCGTCCGGCGGGCCCTGCACGAACAGGACGGGGACCTGCTGGTCTTCCTGCCCGGGGCGGGTGAGATCGGGGCGGTGGCCCGCCGGTTGGCCGACCTGACCGACCGGTTGGCCGTCCTGCCGCTGCACGGGCGACTGCCCGCCGCCGCGCAGGACGCCGCACTGCGCCCCGCCGGACGACGCCGGGTGGTGCTCGCCACCTCGGTGGCGGAGAGCAGCCTGACGGTGCCCGGGGTCCGGGTGGTGGTCGACGCCGGGTTGTCCCGGGTGGCCCGTACCGACCTGTCCCGGGGGCTGGGGGCGCTGGTCACCGTGCCGGTGTCCCGGGCCGCCGCCACCCAGCGGGCCGGTCGGGCCGGCCGGGAGGCACCGGGGGTGGTCTACCGCTGCTGGTCCGAGGCCACCCACGGTCGGCTCGCCGCCCAACCCGAGCCGGAGGTCGCCACCGCCGACCTGACCGGGTTCGCGCTGGACCTGGCCGCCTGGGGCAGTCCGGACGGTGTCGGCCTGGCGCTGCCAGACCCGCCGCCGGCCGCCGCGCTGACCGTGGCCCGCGAGACGCTGACCACCCTCGGCGCGATCGACGCCGACGGCCGGGTGACCGCCAGGGGACGGGCCATCGCCGCCACCGGCACCCATCCCCGGCTGGGTCGGGCCCTGCTCGACGGCGCGGGCCGGGTCGGCCGGGACCGGGCCGCCGAACTGGTCGCCCTGCTCGCCGAGGACGGCCTGACCGGGCGGCACGACGACCTCACTGCGGGCTGGCGGCGGTTGCGCGACGAGGTGGACCCCGGCGCCACCGCCCGCTGGCGGGCGGAGGTCCGCCGACTGCGCGCCGCCCTGCCCGCCGCACCGTCGGCCGCAGACCCCGGCCGGACCGGCACGGTGACCGGCCCGGCCCACGCCCGCCGCGCCACCCGCCGGGAAGACGACAGCGGACGGAGCAACGACAGCGGCGACGGGTGGTTGCCGGACGATCTGGCGGCCGGGTTGCTGGTGGGGTTGGCCTACCCGGAGCGGTTGGCCCGGCTGCGCCGGGCCGGCGGGACGTCGTACCTGATGACTGGTGGCACCGGGGCGGAGCTGGCGGCCGGGTCGGCGCTGGCCGGGACGGGCTGGCTGGCCGTCGCGGTCGCCGACCGGTCACCTGGCGCACCCACCGCCCGGGTCCGGCTGGCCGCCCCGGTGGACGAGGCCACCGCGCGGGAGGCCGGCGCTCCGCTGCTGACCGAGGTACGCGAGGTCGGCTGGGTCGACGGCGACGTGCTGGCCCGGGAGGTGACCCGGCTCGGCGCGATCGAGCTGGTCAGCCGCCCCCTGGCCCGGCCGGCGCCGGACCTGCTGGCCGCCGCGCTCGCCGACGGGCTGCGCCAGGCCGGACTGGACCTGTTGACCTGGACCCCGGCGGCCCGGTCGCTGCGCCAACGGCTGGCGTTCTGCCGGCAGGCGTTGGGCGGGGACTGGCCGGAGGTCTCCGATGCCGCGCTGCTCGACGCCGCCGACCGGTGGCTCGGGTCGGAGCTGGCCGCCGCCCGCCGCCGTGCCGACCTGGCCCGGATCGACGTGACCGGGGCGTTGCGGCGACTGCTGCCCTGGTCGCAGGCGGGCCGGCTGGACGAGCTGGCCCCGGAACGGATCGAGGTGCCAAGCGGTTCCCGGGTCCGGGTCGACTACGCCGACCCGGCCGCGCCGGTGCTGGCGGTGAAGCTCCAGGAGACGTTCGGCTGGACCGATGCGCCCCGGCTGGCCGGCGGACGGGTGCCGGTACGGCTGCACCTGCTCTCGCCGGCCGGCCGGCCGGTGGCGGTCACCGCCGACCTGGCGTCCTTCTGGCGTACCGGATATCCGCAGGTGCGCGGGGAGCTACGCGGGCGCTATCCGCGCCATCCCTGGCCGGAGGACCCGACCACGGCCACCCCCACCCGGCACACCACCCACCGCCGACGCTGACCGCTGTCACTCGTCGACGACATCGGCGATCAGCACGGTGATGTTGTCGGGGCCGCCGGCCCGCAGGGCCAGGTCGATCAGGCGGCGGGCGCAGGTCTCCCGGTCCGGGGTCTCCCGGAGCACCTCGGTGAGGGTGTCCGGGCGGACCACGTTGGAGAGGCCGTCGCTGCACAGCAGCCAGCGGTCACCGGCCCGGGGCACCATCGTCGCGTACGACGGGGAGACCTCCTCGCCCTGCAACGCCTGGGTGACCACGGCCCGCCGAGGGTGGCTGGACGCCTCCTCGGGGCTGATCAGGCCCTGGTCGACGAGCATCTGGACGAAGGTGTCGTCCCGGGTCACCTGCTTGAGGATGCTCTCGCGGAACAGGTAGGCCCGGGAGTCGCCGACGTGGGCCAGCGCCAGGCAGCTCCCCGTGCGGGAGAAGAGCAGGGCGGTCAGTGTGGTGCCCATGCCCTGCCGCTCCGGGTCCTCCTGGACCGCCTGGTGGATCCGCGCGGTGGCCAGCTCGATGCCGGTCTGCAACGCCGCTACCAGGGCGTCCTCGGGGGTCTCCACGTCCAGTGGGGCAACCGCGTCGATGGCGATCCGGCTGGCCAGGTCGCCGGCCGCCATCCCGCCCATGCCGTCGGCGACGGCGACGAGCCAGGCACCGCAGTGCAGGGCGTCCTGGTTTCCGCTGCGGATCAGCCCACGGTCGCTCGTCCCGACGGAACGAAGCTTCAGGGTCATGGGTGGCAGCCTGCCAGGCGGAGGGCGTTGTTGTCTCTAGGAGATCAGGAGGACTCCGCGTGGCGCGGTGAATCTCACTGCCGCAGGCGTCGATCCGGGCCGACCCGGCCCGCTTCGACCAGGGCCGAAGGTCATCCAGTCGAATCGATTGACAGGGACGAGACGCGCTGGAAACATCTGGCTGGTATTGGGAGCGCTCCCATCGATGGACGGCGTTTCCACACCTCCACCGCCCGGAAAGGAATCCCGTGATCCTGACCCGACGACGTCGGCGGCATCTCGCGGTACTGGCAGCGACGACCCTGATCCTCACCGGAGCCGGTGCCGGCACGGCCCATGCCGAGGTCCCGCCGGACGCCCCCGAGCAGATCACCAACGGTGACTTCAGCGAGGGCGTCTCGCCCTGGTTCTCCTATGGCACCGGCCCGCTCGACGTCGTCGACGGCCGGCTCTGCGTCACCGTCCCCGCCGGGCTGGCCAATCCGTGGGACGCCGGCATCGGCCACGACGGGGTCCGGCTCAACGCCGGCGCGGAATACAAGCTGGGCTTCGACGTCTCGGCCACACCCGGCCTCACCGTCACCGCCGTGCTCCAGCTCGGCAGCGCCCCCTACACGTCGTACGCGACCGTCCCGGCCGTCGCCGCCCCGACGAGCAAGCGGGTGGAGCAGACCTTCACCGTCCCGGACGACAACCCCAACGCCCAGCTCGTCTTCCAGGTCGGCGGGGCCGCCGCCGAGCAGCGCCTCTGCCTGGACAACGTCTCGCTGCGCGGTGGCGAGGCCGCCCCGCCGTACGTGCCGGACACCGGGCCCCGGGTCCGGGTCAACCAGGTCGGCTACCTGCCCGACGGCCCGAAGAACGCCACGGTGGTGACCGAGTCGACCGAGGCGCTTCCCTGGCAGCTCAAGTCGGCGGCCGGCACGGTCGTCGCCAGCGGCGCGAGCACCCCGCGCGGGGTCGACGCCGCCTCCGGGCAGAACGTGCAGACCGTCGACTTCTCGTCCTACCGCACGCCCGGCACCGGCTACACGCTCGTGGCCGACGGGGAGACCAGCCACCCGTTCGACATCTCCGGCGACCTCTACGACCGGCTGCGCGCCGACTCGATGCAGTTCTTCTACGCCCAGCGCAGCGGCATCGAGATCGACGGTGACCTGATCGGCGAGGAGTACGCCCGCCCGGCCGGCCACCTCGGGGTCGCCCCCAACCAGGGTGACACCCAGGTGCCCTGCCAGCCCGGGGTCTGCGACTACTCGCTGGACGTGCGCGGCGGCTGGTACGACGCGGGCGACCACGGCAAGTACGTGGTCAACGGTGGCATCGCCGCCTACCAGTTGCTGAGCGCCTTCGAGCGGACCAAGACCGCGGAGACCGCCGCCGGTGGCGCCGCGCTTGGTGATTCGACGCTGCGGGTGCCCGAGCGGGGCAACGCGGTGCCGGACATCCTCGACGAGGCCCGCTGGGAGATCGAGTTCCTGCTGCGGATGCAGGTGCCGGCCGGCAAGCCGCTGGCCGGAATGGTCCACCACAAGATCCACGACAAGGCGTGGACCGGCCTGCCGCTCGCCCCGCAGGACGACGCGCAGCCGCGTGAGCTGCACCCGCCGTCGACCGCCGCCACCCTCAACCTGGCCGCCGTCGCCGCCCAGTGCCAGCGCCTCTTCGCCCCGTACGACGCGGCGTTCGCCGCCCGCTGCGGCACCGCCGCGTCGACCGCGTACGCCGCCGCCAAGGCGCACCCGGCGGTCTACGCCGACCCGACCGACGGCACCGGCGGTGGGGCGTACGAGGACAGCAACGTCACCGACGAGTTCTACTGGGCCGCCGTCGAGCTGTACCTGACCACCGGCAAGAAGGCGTACCTGGACGACCTGACCGCCTCGCCCCACCACACCGGTGAGGTGTTCGCCGCGGGCGGCGCGTTCAGCTGGCAGAGCGTGGCAGTGGTGGGCCGGCTCGACCTGGCCACCGTGCCGAACGGCCTGCCGGCCGCCGACAAGGCCCGGGTCCGTGCCTCGGTGACCGCCGCCGCCGACAACTACCTGACCACCCTGCACGCCCAGGCGTACGGCCTGCCGGTGCCGGGTGAGGCGGCAAGTTACGTCTGGGGCAGCAACAGCAACGTCATCAACAACATGGTCGTGCTGGCCACCGCCTTCGACCTGACCCGGGACGCGAAGTACCGGGACGGCACGGTGCAGGCGACCGACTACCTGCTCGGCCGCAACGCGCTGAACATGTCGTACGTGACCGGCTGGGGCGAGCAGAACGCGCGCAACCAGCACAGCCGGATCTTCGGCCACCAGCTCAACCCGGCCATGCCGAACCCGCCGGCCGGCTCGCTCGCCGGCGGCCCGAACGCCGCCCTGCAGGACCCGTTCGTCGCCCAGCTGCTCAAGGGCTGCGCGCCGATGTTCTGCTACGTCGACGACATCAACTCGTACTCGACCAACGAGGTGGCGATCAACTGGAACTCGGCGCTGGCCTGGCTGGCGTCGTTCCTCGCCGACCAGGGTGACGCCAAGGCGGTGGCCCCGCGCACCTGCGCGGTCAGCTACCAGGTGCACGGCACCTGGCCGGACGGCTCCAACACCCAGGTCGTCGTCCGCAACACCGGCGACACCGCGATCGACGGCTGGACCCTGCGGTACGCCTACACCGGCGACCAGAAGGTCACCCAGGCGTGGACGGCCAAGGTGACCCAGTCCGGGGCCACCGTGACGGCGAAGAACGAGTCGTACAACGCGAAGATCGCGCCGGGCGGCAGCGTGACCTTCGGCCTGCTCGCCAGGACCGGCACGCTGGCCAACCCGGCGCCGGACCTGATCACCGTCAACGGCGCCGCCTGCACGGTGTCCTGACCACGGTGTCCTGACCGACGTGTCGACCCTCGGGCCCCGGGCTGCAGCCCGGGGCCCGGGCGCGCCGGGCGGT
>NZ_JBTMMT010000101.1:0-15856 GCF_055517075.1 Micromonospora sp. DSM 43699 | reverse complement strand
GGTGGGGGTGGGGGAGGGGTGGGACGGGTGGATGAGGGGGAGCAGTACGAGTTCGGGCGGTGGACGGAGAAGGAGCGGGACGCCTCGCGGGTGGAGGCGTTCAGCGATGCGGTGATCGCGATCGTGCTGACGCTGATGTCGGTGGAGCTGCTCCAACTCAGTCCGCAGCGGCCCGAGGGGCAGGAGTTACCGGACGCGCTCTTCCACGAGTGGCCCGCCTACCTGGCGTACGTGATCACCTTCGCGATCGTCGGGCAGGTCTGGCTCACCCACCACAACATGTGACGGTACGTCGTCCGGGTCGACCAGTTGCTCGTCGTACTCAATCTGTTGTTGTTGCTGTTCGTCGCGGCCATTCCGTTCGCGGCCAGCCTGCTCGCCGACAACCTGCGCGGCACCCCCGCCGACCAGCGGCTGACCGCCGCGCTCTATGTCGGCACGGTGTTGGGCGAGGCGCTCTTCTTCAACCTGAGCTGGTGGTGGGCCCGCCGCCGACGCCTGCTGCACCCCGGGCTGGATCCCCGGCTCGCCCGCGCCGTGGCCCGGCGCTTCCTGCTCGGCCCGTGCCTGACCGCCCCGGTGCCGAGCCGGGCCCGTGGTGCGCCGACCGGGCGGTCGTGTTCGCGGTCCGAGCGTGGTGCGGCTCAGCGGCCCAGGTCGGCGAGGATGCGTCGGGCGGCGTTGTGGCCGGCCGCGCCGATCACGCTGCCGGCCGGGTGGCAGCCGGCGCTGCCGGCGTAGACCCCGTCGATGCCGGTGGCGTACGGCATCCGGTCGGTGAACGAGACGGTGTTGTCGACGTGGTGGATGTGCCCGCCGGTGATGCCGAAGTGCGCCTCGATGCCGGGCGGCGGCAGCGGCACCGCGTCGGCGATCAGGTCACCGGTGCCCGGGGCGTACCGTTCGCAGATCTCCACCAGGCGGGCGACGTAGCCGGGCAGCGCCGCGTCCCAGTCGGTGCCGGCCAGCGTGTAGGGCACCGACTGGACGAACAGCGCCGACGAGTGGTGCCCGGCCGGGTCGGACAGCGACGGGTCGACGGTGGTGTGCAGGTACCACTCGATGGTCGGCTCGTCGGGCAGCCGACCGGCCTGGACGTCCGCCCACATCGCCCGTAGCGCCGCCATCGGCGACTCGCCTCCCGCCCCGACCAGCGACGCGGATCCGGGCAGCAGGTGGATGGTGGACCCGAACGGACTGGGCGCGTCCGCCGGCAGGCAGGAGAACCGGGGCAGCCCGGTCAGTGCCAGGTTCAGCTTGAGGGTGGTGCCGGGCCGGCGGACCGCCGCCATCCGCGCGCCCAGCTCCGCCGGCAGCGCGCCGTCGGGCACCAGCTCCATCAGCCGGTACGGGTCACACGCGCCGAGCACCACCTCGGCGGTGACCTCCCGCCCGTCGGCGAGCCGGACGCCCGAGGCCGCGCCCCCGGCCAGGGTGACGGCGTCGACCCGGGCACCGGTCAGGATGGTCGCCCCGGCCGACCGGGCGGCCTCGGCGAAGGTGCGGGAGACGGTGCCCATGCCGCCCTCGGCGATCATCCAGGTGCCGTCGGAACCGGGCAACCGGCACATGTTGTGCACCAGGAAGTTGTGACCGGTCCCGGGGTCGTCCGGACCGGCGTTGAGGCCGGACAGCCCGTCGGTGACCGCGTACATGCTCACCAGCAGCTCGGAGCGGAACTCGAAGCGGGCCAGGTAGTCGGCGACGGAGCCGCGTACCAGGTCGACGAAGACCTGTCGCAGTCCGGGACGGACGTACCGCTCGGCGGTCTGCTCCACCGGCAGCGGGTCCGCCAGCCAGGCCGGGGCCAGGTCGGCGCGGAGCTGCGCCAGCTCGGCCTGGAGCGCGTCGTCGGCGGCCACGTCGGCGGGGGAGAAGAACTCGGTGAGCTGCCGCCGGGTGGCGGCGGTGTCGCTGCCGAACAGCAGGTAGGGCGCACCGGCCCCGCCCGGGGTGGGCAGGAAGTAGTGCGGGTCCCGGCGCAGCACCGGGATGCGCACGTCGAGGGCGGCGAGCAGCTCCGGTGGCATCAACCCCAGCAGGTACGACCCGGTGGAGTGGCGCAGCGCGGGCACCTTCGGGAACGGGTTCTCGGTGCGGGTGGCCCCGCCGATCACCTCTGCCGCCTCCAGCACCAGCACGTCCAGCCCGGCACGGGCCAGCAGGACGGCGGAGACCAGCCCGTTGTGCCCCGATCCGATGATCACGACGTCGGCGCGGGACGGCAGCTCACTCGCATCGCTCATGCCTGCGCAGCCTACTGCGGCGCGCCGCGTCCGTCTGCCGGCTCGATCGGGTGCGGGCCGTTGCGGTCCCAGCGGTGCCGGGTCGCCCCCGGAACGCGAACGACACTTGCGATAGTTGATCCCGGTCACGGCGCGACTGCCGTCGCCGGGCGGTTCGGGTCCGGTGACGGTGGCCCGGGTCGGGCGACGGTGGGGTCGACGAGGGGAGAGGCGATGTTCGCCTGGTGGGGGCGGGTGGTGGTGCGCGCCCGGTGGGTGGTGCTGGCCGCCGCCGGGGTGCTGATGGCCGTCGGGGCCACCTGGGGCACCGGGGTGTTCGGCGAGCTGAGCGGGGGTGGCTTCGACGACCCGTCGAGCGAGTCCAGCCGGACCGTGCAGCGGGTCACCGCCGAACTCGGCAGGCAGGGCGCCGACGTGATCGTGCTCTGGTCCAGCGACACCGCCTCAGTCGAGGATCCGGAGTTCCGCGACCCGGTGACCTTCATCGTGGCCGGGCTGCGCCAGCGCGCCGAGGTGGCCCAGGTGACCACCTGGTACGACGCCCCCGCGCCCGCGCTGGTCGCCGAGGACCGGCGGGCCACCTACGCGCTTGTCAAGCTCACCGGCACCGACGAGGACGCCCGTTCGGCGCAGTTCGAGGCGCTGCGTCCGGCACTGGACGCACCAGGTCTGCGGACCGAGGTCGGCGGGCTGGTGGCGTTCCAGGCGGAGGCCACCAGCCAGAGCACCGAGGACGTCACCCGGGCCGAGCTGCTGTCCATGCCGGTGCTGCTGGTGCTGCTGGTGTTGATCTTCGGTGGACTGGTCGCCGCCGGCACCCCGCTGCTCGTCGGCGGGCTGGCCATCCTCGGCGCATTCGTGGCGGTACGCCTGGTCAACATGGTCACCGACGTGTCGATCTTCGCGATCAACGTGATCACCCTGATCGGCCTCGGGATGGCGGTGGACTACGCGCTGTTCGTCATCAGCCGGTTCCGGGAGGAGTTGGCCGCCGGGCGGAGCACCGCCGAGGCGATCAGGCGCACCATGCTCACCGCCGGTCGGACCGTCTTCGTCTCCGGGCTCACCGTCGCGCTCGCCATGGCCAGCCTGTTGATCTTCCCGCAGCCGTTCCTGCGCTCGATGGGCTTCGGCGGGATGGCCGCCGTGCTGATCGCCATGCTGGCCGCGCTCACCGTGCTGCCGGCCCTGCTGGTGGTGCTCGGCCACCGGGTGGACGCGGTGCGCGTACCGCTGCCGTGGCGGCGGGGGTCGCGGGGTGCGCGGCGGGCGACGGGTGAGGCCGGCGGCGCCTGGGCCCGGATCGCGCGCAGCGTGATGCGCCGGCCGGTGCTCTACCTGGTGGGGGTCGCGGTGCTGCTCGGCGTGCTGGCCACCCCGTTCGCGCGGATCACCTTCGGCGGGGTCGACGAGCGGGTGCTGCCGGCGGACGCCGCGCCCCGGGTGGTCTCCGAGCGGATCTCCGCCGATTTCCCCGGCGGCACGATCGCCCCGATCGAGGTGCTGGTCTCCGGTGCGCCGGCCGACGCGGCGCGACCGTTCGCCGACCGGATCGCGGCGCTGCCCGGGGTGACCGGCGTCCAGGTCACGGCGGCCGAGGGGGAGTCCACCCTGCTGTCGGTGAGCTACCCCGGGGAGCCGACCGGCGACGACGCCCGGGACCTGGTGCGGGAGCTGCGCGACCTGCCCGGCCCGGCCGGGGCGGAGGTGCTCGTCGGTGGGCGGCCCGCCGCCGACGTCGACCTGCTGGACAGCCTCGGTCACCGGCTGCCCTGGATGGCGCTGCTGATGGCCGGCGCGACCCTGCTGCTGCTCTTCCTCGCCTTCGGCTCGGTGGTGCTGCCGGTCAAGGCGGTGCTGATGAACCTGCTGTCGATCGGCGCGTCGTTCGGCGTGGTGGTCTGGATCTTCCAGGACGGCCACCTGGCCAGCCCGCTCGGCTTCACCTCCACCGGGTTCATCGAGCCGAGCAACCTCATCCTGATGCTCGCGGTGCTGTTCGGGCTGGCCACCGACTACGAGGTGTTCCTGCTCAGCCGGGTCCGCGAGGAGTGGGACCGCACCGGCGACAACACCGCAGCGGTCGCCGTCGGCCTGCAACGCACCGGCCGGATCATCACCGCCGCCGCGCTGCTGCTGATCATCGTGGTGGCCGGCTTCACCACCGGTGGGATGGCCTACATCAAGCTGATCGGGATCGGCATGATCGTGGCGATCGTGGTGGACGCGACGCTGGTCCGGGCGCTGCTCGTGCCGGCCACCATGCGGCTGCTGGGCCGGTGGAACTGGTGGGCCCCGGCACCCCTGGCCCGGCTCTGGGCCCGCTACGGCCTGCGCGAGACCGACGACCCGGCGGAGCCGTCGGCTGCGGGTGCGGCCCCGGAGCCGGATGCCGACCCGGAGGCGGCGGCGCGGCGGGCCCGCCAGCGGGACAACGCGAGGGTGGCGGAGTAGCCGGCCAGCACGATCACGTGGAACAGGTAGAGCCAGAGCAGCACCGCGACACCGGCCCCGACCGGGTCGAAACCGCCGAACGGGACACCGAGGTCCAGCGGGAGCGAACAGAACAGCACGAACCCGTGCAGGAAGCCGGAGAGGTTGGCGGCGGTGAACGAGCCGACCGCCAGCGTCGACAACCAGTCCGGTGAGGCCGGCCCGACCACCCGGAACACCCACATCAGCACCGGGGTGAGCACCAGCCACACCGCCAGGAACGACAGCACGATGCCGAGCGCGGCGACCCAGCCGCCCTGCCGGATCAGCCGGGTGGTGGTGGGCAGCGCAATGAGGATCGACAGCAGCAGGGCGGGGGCGGGGGCGAGTAGCGGCAGCAGTAGCAACCGCCCCCGCCAGCCGACGAACGACTCACCGGTGTGCGACGCGGCCACCGAGACGAACGCCCGGCGCAGCCCCTCCCCGTAGAGCGAGGCGGGCAGCAGGGAGGCCAGCGCCAGCAGCGGGGTCAACTGCACCCCGGCATTGACAAGCGCGTCCACCGCGTCGGGCGCACCGATCGCGTCCGGCAGCGTCTCCACGGCGTACGCGGTGAGCCGGCGTACCCGGTCCGCGCCGGCCAGCAGCGAGGTCAGCCAGATCGCCAGCAGGGCCACCGGCACCACGGCGATCGCCCCGTAGAAGGTGATCGCGGCGGCGTGCAGGGAGAGGTCCCGTCCGCGTACCGGCCGGAACGCGGCGCCGATGATCCGCTTCGTACGCTGCCAAGGGTCGCCCATCGCGATGTTCTTCCCCCTGTCGGCGGCGGGCACGCATTACGATCCCGCGACATGACCGTGCTCACCACCGCCCGGCTGATCCTGCGGAACTGGACCGACTCGCCGGCCGACCTGGCCCGGATCTTCGACCTCTACTCCCGCAACGAGGTGGTGCGCTGGCTGGGCGCGGCCCCCGGCCTGCCGTTGACCGATCCCGCGCAGGCGGCCGACCGGCTGGCGCTCTGGCGGGCCCGGCACGCCACCCACGGCGACCGGTACGGCACCTGGGCGGTGCAGGTGCGCGACACCGGCCTGGTGGTCGGCACGATCCTGCTCAAGCCGCTGCCCGGCCGGGACGAGCAGGCGCCCACCGACGACATCGAGGTGGGCTGGCACCTGCACCCCGACTCGTGGGGTCACGGGTACGCCACCGAGGCGGCCCGCGCCCTGGTCGACCGGGAACTGGCCACCGGCACCCCGCAGGTGTACGCGGTCGTCTCCCCCGGCAACGTGGCGTCGATGGCGGTGGCCCGCCGGCTCGGCATGACCCACCTGGGCCGCCGCACCGACTGGTACGGCGGCGAGGAGCTGGAGACCTTCGTCCGTCGGGCGCTCCCGGACTCCCCAGGTGGTCATTAACCCCCTCAGGTGGTCATTAGCCCGCAATCCGGACGACATCTTGCGGTATCGATTGACGTCGTCCTATCCTCGCTTGTGGAAAGCGCTTTCCAGATGCTCAGTGCGGGTGCCCCGGCGAGTTCTGCTGCCGCCGGAGGCGCCAGTTCGCCGTGCGCGGCAGCACGGTGAGCGGGTCGATCCGGTACACCGGCGCAACCACCCTGGCCGACCGGCGACTCCGCCCGACGGCCGCGAAGGCCCGGCCCGTCCCCGGCGCGCAGAGGTTCGCAGGATCACCACCATCACCGCCGCCCGGCCGGGCACCACACCACCCCGGCAGCGGCACCACCACCAGGTAATGAGAAAGGTGACGCGAGGATGAGACGACCAGTTGCACGACGAGTCCAGGCGGGGCTGGCCACGGCGGCCGTCGGTGCCGCGATCTGCGTGGCCCTGCCGGTGCACCAGGCGTCGGCGGCGGCCGGCAGCGCCAGCGGCTACGCGACCCAGAACGGCGGCACCACCGGCGGCGCGGGCGGGCAGACCGTACGGGCCAGCACGGGCACCGCGATCCACGCCGCCCTGTGCAACCGGGCCAGCAGCAGCACCCCGATCGTCATCGAGGTGCAGGGCACGATCAACCACGGGAACACCACGAAGGTCTCCGGCAGCAGCTGCAACACCGCCGCCGACAAGATCGAGCTGAAGGAGATCAGCAACGTCACCATCGTCGGGGTGGGCAGCGGCGCGGTCTTCGACCAGCTCGGCATCCACATCCGGGACTCCCGCAACATCATCATCCAGAACGTGACGGTGCGGAACGTCAAGAAGTCGGGCTCGCCCATCTCCAACGGCGGTGACGCCATCGGCATGGAGAGCAGCGTGCGCAACGTCTGGGTCGACCACACCACGCTGGAGGCGTCGGGTGGCGAGTCGGCGGGTTACGACGGGCTGTTCGACATGAAGGACGACGTCCAGTACGTGACGCTGTCGTACAGCATCCTGCGCAACTCCGGGCGGGGCGGGCTGATCGGGTCCAGCGAGAGCGACCGGGGGAACGGCTTCGTCACCTTCCACCACAACCTCTACCAGAACATCGACTCCCGTACGCCGCTGCTGCGGGGCGGGATCGCGCACATCTACAACAACTCGTACGTGCAGCTCAACGAGTCCGGGATCAACTCCCGGGCCGGCGCGCGGGCCAAGGTGGAGAACAACTACTTCAAGAACTCCCGGGACGTGCTGGGCACCTTCTACACCAGCGAGGCCGGCTACTGGCAGGCCAGCGGCAACATCCTGGACAGCGTGACCTGGTCGTCGCCCGGCAGCGAGACCAACCCCGCCGGCCCGAGCATGCCGTCGAACACCAGCGTCAGCATCCCGTACTCCTACCGGCTGGACGGGGCGAGCTGCGTGCCGGACATCGTCCGGCAGACGGCCGGCGCGAACATGGGCCTCAAGGAGTCGAACGGAAGCTGCACGCCGACCACGCCGGCCCCGACCACCCCGGGACCGACGACGCCCGCGCCGACCACCCCAGCCCCGACCACCCCGCCGCCCACCGGCAACCCCGGCGGGACCAACCTCAGCATCGGGGCCGGCTCGGACGGCTCCAGCAAGGCAAGCGGCACGAGCTACGGCGACGTCCGCGACGGCGACATGGGCACCTTCTGGTCGCCGGCCGGGTCGACCGGTGACATCTCGATCAAGTGGGGCTCCGCCACCAGCGTGTCCTCGATCAACATCCGGGAGGCGTCCGGCTCGGCCGGCAGCATCACCTCCTGGCAGGTCCTCAACGGCGACACCGGCGCGGTGCTTGCGTCGGGCAGCCGGGCCGGCGTGATCACCTTCACCCGCACCTCCCTCAAGAAGATCACCTTCCGGATCAACAGCTCTGCTGCCACCCCGAAGGTCGCCGAGTTCGAGACCTACGCCTGACCCGTCGTCCCGGGCTGGTCCCGGGGCGATGATCAACTCAGCGGGGCCGAGGTAGGGGTGTCCGGTCGGCGGGGACACACCCACCTCGGCCCCGTGGTGTGGATCAACCCGTTTCCGAAGGTGGGGGCGGCGGCCAGCCGTGGCGGGTCCACGCGAGAAACCGGGTGAAGTATGCGGCCGGGTCGACAGTGCCGGTGCCGACCCGCAGCGCATCGGTGATCGCATCCTGCATGAGCAGGCAGAGGTAGATGGCCAGCGCCGGCCGGTCTTGGGCGTACTCCCGCCGGAGGCTCAGCTTGGCCGGCTGGCAGGGCCACGGGGCGGCACAGGCCCGGCACCGCCAGGTGGGCCGCGCGGCGACGTGCGGCCCGGGACCGTCCCGCCGTCCCGCCGCCTGCCGCCACCGTTCGAGCGCCGTCGCCCGGTCGCCGCCTGTCCGGCGGTCGGTCGCCGGGTCGTCGCTCATCGGGCCGGTCCCGCGAACCGACCGCGCAGCGCGGCCACCCGGACCAGGACGGTACGCGATCGTCCACCCTGCGCCACGCTGCCGTCCGGGTGCAGGGGCACCCCGGTCAGCTCGACCCATTCCAGCCCGACGCGGTCGAGGCCGATCGGCGGCGCGGTGAGCCGCAGGCGCAACGGGCCGGTCCCGTAGCAGTAGTCGGCCTCGCCCACCGTGACCAGGTCGCCCACCGTCACTGTGCCGGCCGACACGACCGGTGCGGCGGGCGGTGGCGCACCTTCCGCAGCGGTCACCGGCGCGGTGCCCTCCGGCCGGTTCGTCGGCGGTGCGCCGCCCGGCGGGGTCACCGGTGGCCGCCGTTCGCCCGGAACGCCTGGCCCGGGGTGATCAGGCCCGTCGCGCTCACCCAGTGCACGGCGGTGGGACCGTTCCACAGGTGGTGGCGCGGCGCGGGCAGCGTGGCTGGTGGCGGTTCCCGCCGGGGTACGCCGGCCAGCCGGTCCGGGCACGGCCAGCGCAGCCCGCAGGTGCAGTACCGACCCCACCGCGACCAGTTCCGCCGATGCCGTGGCGACATCGGTACGGGGGTGTGCCGCTTCCTCATTGGTTCGTCCTTCCTTGTGCCTGTTCACACTCTGCTGTGGACGCGACTACTGTCGGAAGGTGGCGCGGGGTCTCAGCGTCGGGTGTGCCGAACGGGTCCGGCCAGGTGGCCGGCGCTGGCGGTTGGTGACAAATGTGTGGTGGAGGTGTGATGACCGGTGGACCGATGTCGACCCTGGAATTTCTCGGGGCGGAGCTGCGCCGGGCGCGAAAGGAGCGCGGGCTGAGTCAGGAGGACCTGGCCCAACAGATCAGCTACTCGTCGTCGCTGGTGGGCATGGTGGAGATCGGCCACCGGACGCCGTCGCAGGACTTCATCACCCGCGCGGACGCCGCCCTGGCGGCCGGCGGCCTCTTCGAACGGCTGCTCGCCCTGGTCCGCGCCGACTCCGCACCCCCGTGGCTACGCGAATGGATCAGCGTGGAGCGGGAGGCCACCTTGATCCGCTGGTTCGAACCGTCCCTCATCCCCGGCCTATTACAGACCGAGGCGTACGCCCGTGCGGTGCTGCACGGCGGCGGAATGCTTCGGGAGAGTGAGATCGAGCAGCGTGTCTCCTCCCGAATGGATCGGCAGGCAGTGCTGACCCGGGAGCATCCGCCCGAGGTGGTGGCAGTGATCGACGAGGCGGTGCTGCGCCGGGGAATCGGCGAACCGGCGGTGATGATCGAGCAGTTCGAGCATCTACTGCGGCTGACTGAGCACTCGCACATCAGCGTGCATGTGGTGCCAGCAGATGCGGGGATGCACGCCGGCCTGGCTGGTCCGTTCATTCTGGTCCGCGTGCCCGACGGAGGGGAGGTCGTGCACCTGGACAGCGCCCTGCGGGCGCACATCACCGACCGGCCGGACGATGTTGATAGCCTTCAGCGCAGATGGGAGAGCCTGCGCGGTGAAGCACTGCCACGCCGGGCCTCCCGGGATCTCATTCGGGAGTTGGCGAAGTCATGGACTTGACCGGTGCAGTCTGGCGCAAGTCGACCCGCAGCGACAACGGTGGCTCCACCTGTGTGGAGGTGGCGACGAATCTGCCGCAGGTGGTCGGGGTGCGGGACAGCAAGGACCGTGGCGGCCCCGCGCTGACCTTCCCGCCCGCTGCCTGGGTCAGCTTCGTCGCCGCGACCCGCTCAGGTGACCTGAACTCCGCCCGAAATTGATCGTACTGCCGGCGCAGTCGCCCGCCGTTTCATTGCCGTTCGCCGCCCGGACGACAGGCGGGCGACAGGCGGGCGACAGGCCCGTCCCACATGCCTGCCGCCGACGTGATGATCGACTCAACGGGGCCGATATGGGGGTGAAGGTCGACGTGGATACCCCCGTATCGGCCCCGATGTGTTGATCAAGCGCGTGGGGCGGGTCGTCGGGCGCGGAGGGCGACGTCGAGGGGTGAGGCTCCCAGCCGGCGCACAGCGCGTACGGGGCAGAATGGCCGCGTGACAACTCCCCGGGATCTCGTACTGCTCGGCTCCACCGGTTCGATAGGCACCCAGGCGATCGACATCGTCAGGCGCAACCCGGGCCGGTTCCGGGTGGTGGCGCTCGGTGCCGGCGGCGGCAACGTCGAACTGCTCGCCACCCAGGCGCTCGAACTGGGCGTGGACGCGGTCGGGGTGGCGAAGGCGTCCGCGGCGCAGGATCTCCAGCTCGCCTTCTATGCCGAGGCGAGCCGCCGGGGCTGGGCCACCGGTGACTTCAAGCTGCCGAAGATCATCGCCGGCCCGGACGCGATGACCGAGCTGGCGCAGTGGCCCTGCGACGTGGTCCTCAACGGGGTGGTCGGGTCGCTCGGGCTCGCGCCGACGCTTGCCGCGCTGCGCTGTGGTCGTACCCTCGCGTTGGCCAACAAGGAGTCGCTGGTGGCCGGCGGCCCGCTGGTGAAGGCCGCGGTGACGCGGCCGGGGCAGATCGTGCCTGTCGACTCGGAGCATTCGGCGCTGGCCCAGTGCCTGCGCGGCGGGACGCGCGGCGAGGTACGGCGGCTGGTCGTCACGGCCAGCGGCGGGCCGTTCCGGGGGCGGCGGCGCGACGAGCTGACCGCTGTCACCCCGGAGCAGGCGCTGGCCCATCCGACCTGGAACATGGGGCCGGTCGTCACGATCAACTCGGCCACCATGGTCAACAAGGCGCTGGAGGTGATCGAGGCGCACGAGCTGTTCGACGTGCCCTACGCCGACATCACCGTGATGGTGCACCCGCAGTCGGTGATCCACTCGATGGTCGAGTTCGTCGACGGCTCCACCCTGGCCCAGGCGAGTCCGCCGGACATGCGGCTACCCATCGCGCTCGGCATCGGCTGGCCCGACCGGGTGCCGGACGCCGCCGCAGCAGTCGACTGGACCACCGCCCACACCTGGGAGTTCGCCCCGCTCGACGACGAGGCGTTCCCGGCGGTGGCGCTGGCCAAGGCGGCCGGCGAGGCGGGCCGCAGCAGGCCGGCGGTCTACAACGCGGCGAACGAGGAGTGCGTGGCGGCGTTCGTCGCCGGGCGGCTGCCGTTCCTCGGCATCGTCGACACCCTGGAGCGGGTGTTGGAGGACGCCCCCGATTTCGGTGCACCAGGTACCGTCGAGGACGTGCTCGCCGCCGAGTCGTGGGCGCGCGCGCACGCGCAGGAGATCATCTCGGGGTCGGGGAAGGAAGCCTGATGCTCTATCTGCTCGGGGTGCTGGTGATCGCCCTGGCGATCCTCATCTCGGTGAGCCTGCACGAGGCGGGTCACATGCTGACCGCCAAGGCGTTCGGGATGAAGGTCACCCGCTACTTCGTCGGCTTCGGGCCGACCATCTGGTCGTTCCGCCGGGGCGAGACGGAGTACGGCGTCAAGGCCATCCCGCTCGGCGGCTTCTGCAAGATCGTCGGGATGACGCCGCAGGACGACGACGTGGAGCCGGGTGACGAGCAGCGGGCGATGTGGCGCTACCCGGTCTGGAAGCGGACGATCGTGATGTCGGCCGGCTCGGTCACCCACTTCGCGTTGGCCGTCATCGCGATCTGGCTGGCCGCCATGTTCATGGGCCTGCCCAACAAGAACCTGCCCAACCCGCTGCCGGCACACGTCAAGGTCGTCGACTGCGTCATCCCCACCGACGCGGCCCGCGAGTGCGCCCCGGGCGACCCGGTCAGCCCCGCCAAGCAGGCCGGGCTGCGCGACGACGACAGGATCGTGGCCATCAACGGGGTCTCGGTCGCCGACTACACCGCGCTGGTCAAGACCGTCCGGGACCTGCCCCCGGGGCAGCCGGCGACGATCAGCTACGAGCGCGACGGCGTGCCCGGCGAGGTCCGGGCCGACCTCGCCGCCGTGCAGCGCAAGCCGCTCGACGACCCGAACGGCGCCCCGGTCACCGTCTCCGCCCTCGGCGTCGCCGGCCCGATGCTCCCGCCCGGCGTCCCGGCGAACGTCACCTACGGCCCGGTCGAGGCGATCCCGGCCACCGCCGGCTACACCAAGGACCTGGCCGTCGGCACCTACGAGGCGCTCAAGCGGATCCCCGACAAGGTCCCCGCCCTGTGGACCGCCGTCACCGGCGGC
The DNA here is from genome assembly GCF_055517075.1 of Micromonospora sp. DSM 43699. Taxonomy (NCBI): domain Bacteria; kingdom Bacillati; phylum Actinomycetota; class Actinomycetes; order Micromonosporales; family Micromonosporaceae; genus Micromonospora; species Micromonospora sp. DSM 43699. The sequence goes on along the minus strand of NZ_JBTMMT010000101.1, from coordinate 3,243 downwards.
GAACGGGACAAGGACACCCCGATCAGCGTGGTCGGCGCGAGCCGGCTCGGCGGTGAGGCGCTGGAGAACGGCGTCTGGCAGTTGCTGGTCCTGCTCTTCATCTCGCTGAACTTCTTCGTCGGCGTGTTCAACCTGCTGCCGCTGCTGCCTCTCGACGGCGGCCACATCGCCATCGCCTGGTTCGAACGGGCCCGCTCCTGGCTCTACGCCCGGATCGGCAGGCGCGACCCGGGCCGGGTCGACTACCTCAAGCTGATGCCCATCACGTACGCGGTGATCCTCATCGGTGGCGCGTTCACGCTGCTCACCGCCACCGCGGACATCGTCAACCCGATCACGCTCTTCACGAGGTGAGTGCTCAAGTGACCGCTGTCAGTCTCGGTATGCCCGCCGTACCGCCCCCGCCGCTCGCCCCCCGCCGGGCCAGCCGCCAGATCATGGTCGGCTCGGTGCCGGTCGGTGGGGGTGCCCCGGTCTCGGTGCAGTCGATGACCACCACCCTCACCTCCGACGTCAACGCCACCCTCCAGCAGATCGCCGAGCTGACCGCCTCCGGCTGCCAGATCGTCCGGGTCGCCGTGCCCAGCCAGGACGACGTGGAGGCGCTGCCGGCGATCGCCCGCAAGTCGCAGATCCCGGTGATCGCCGACATCCACTTCCAGCCGAAGTACGTCTTCGCCGCGATCGACGCCGGCTGCGCGGCCGTCCGGGTCAACCCGGGCAACATCCGCCAGTTCGACGACAAGGTCAGGGAGATCGCGGCAGCGGCCTCCGCCGCCGGTACGCCGATCCGGATCGGCGTCAACGCCGGTTCGCTCGACAAGCGGCTGCTCGCCAAGTACGGCAAGGCCACCGCCGAGGCGCTTGTCGAGTCGGCGCTGTGGGAGTGCTCGCTGTTCGAGGAGCACGGCTTCCGGGACATCAAGATCTCGGTCAAGCACAACGACCCGGTGGTGATGATCCGGGCGTACCGGCAGCTCGCCGAGCAGTGCGACTACCCGCTGCACCTGGGCGTGACCGAGGCCGGGCCGGCGTTCCAGGGCACCATCAAGTCGGCTGTCGCCTTCGGGGCGCTGCTGGCCGAGGGGATCGGCGACACCATCCGGGTGTCGCTGTCCGCGCCGCCGGTCGAGGAGATCAAGGTCGGCAACCAGATCCTGGAGTCGCTGGGCCTGCGCGAGCGTGGCCTGGAGATCGTCTCCTGCCCGTCCTGCGGCCGGGCCCAGGTGGACGTCTACAAGCTCGCCGAGGAGGTCACCGCCGGCCTGGAGGGGCTGCCGGTGCCGCTGCGGGTCGCCGTGATGGGCTGCGTGGTGAACGGGCCCGGCGAGGCCCGCGAGGCCGACCTCGGCGTCGCCTCCGGCAACGGCAAGGGGCAGATCTTCGTCAAGGGGCAGGTCGTCAAGACCGTCCCCGAGGGGCAGATCGTCGAGACGCTTATCGAAGAGGCGCTGCGGATCGCCGACGAGATGGGCGCGGAGATCCCCGAGGAGCTGCGCGACCTGATCCCCGGCCCCACCGTCACCGTGCACTGACCTGTAGACACCGCCGAGGGCGGCCGTCCCCCAGCAGGGGACGGCCGCCCTTCTCCCGTGCGGGCCTGGTCACTCGGATTCGGCGAGGATCGCGTACAGCTTGCGGCGGGTCTCGTCGAGCACCTGGGCGGCGCGTTCCCGCTGGTCGTCGGTGCCGGTCGTCATCACCTGCCGCAGCGCGTGCATGGCCTGCGCGCCGGCGTCGCGGATGTCGTGCCAGCTGTTGACGGTGTCCTCGGCGAACTCCGCCCAGGGCGGGGTCTGCGCGGCCGTGGTGGCCTCCTCCCGACCGGCGTCGGTCAGGTCGAACCGCTTGCGCCCGCCGCCGGCCGGGTCGGTGCTCACGGCGATGACGCCCTCGTCCTCAAGCAGTTGCAGGGTCGGGTAGATCGAACCGGGGCTGGGCCGCCAGGCCCCACCGGTGCGGGAGTCGATCTCCTGGATCATCTCGTAGCCGTGCATCGGCCGCTCGGTGAGCAGGGCCAGCACCGCACCCCGGACGTTGGGCCGGCGTCCCCGGCCCCGCCCGCGACCACCCCGGCCGCCGCCCCAACCCCCGTGCCCGTGCCCGTGTGGGCCGGGCGGTACGGGCGGGAAGCCGAAGCCGCGTTGACGTGCCTCCTGTAGTGCGTGGATCCGACTGTGGAATCCCATCGTGTCGTTCCTTCCGTAGAGTGTCGCTGATGCATCAACGATATATCGCCAACGTGTCGCCGACAAGGGTGTTCGCGGTGGGACCGGGCCGGGGCCGGCGGACAGGCGGCTGCGCCGGTCGCCCGGCGGACCACCGCCTGTATCTGGCAGGCTGGTAACCGTGCTGACGGTGCCGGTACGTCAACTGGGAGAGTCCGAACGACGCGCGGTCGAGCGGCTGCTCGACCTCGACCCGTTCGCGGGCGCGCAGGTCGCCGAACGGGTTTCCGCCCGAGGGCTGGCCTGGTGGCGGGCCGAGGGACGCATCCTGGGCTACGGCACCCGCCGCAACCTGGAGTCGATCTGCTGGCTCGGCGGCAACCTCACCCCGATCCTCGCCACCGACTCGGCCGTCGCCGCCTTCGCCGAGCAGCTCGCCGGCGAGGAACGGCTCTGCTCCTCCATCGTCGGGCGGGCCGACGCGGTGCTCGGCCTCTGGGAACGGCTCGCCGACCACTGGGGCCCGGCCCGCGACGTACGCCCCAACCAGCCGCTACTGGCCACCGACGCGTTGCCCCGCATCCCGGTCGACCCCGAGGTACGTCGGGTGCGGCCCAGCGAGGTGCACCGGCTCTTCCCGGCGGCGGTCGCCATGTACGCCGAGGAGGTCGGTGTCTCACCGCTTGCCGACGACGACGGCCGGGCCTACCGCCGCCGCGTCGAGGACCTGGTCCGGGCCGGTCGGGCGTACGCCCGCCTGGTCGACGGGGAGGTCGTGTTCAAGGCCGAACTGGCGGTGGTGACCCGCCGGACCGCCCAGATCCAGGGCGTCTGGGTGGCGCCGCAGTGGCGGGGACGCGGGATCGCCACCGCCGCGATGGCCGCCGTGGTACGCGACGCGCTGCTCCGGGTCGCCCCCACGGTCAGCCTCTACGTCAACGACTTCAACCTCCCCGCCCGCCGCGTCTACCAACGCTGCGGCTTCCACCCGGTAGGCACCCTCGCCACCATCCTCTTCTAACACCCCCTCCCCCCTCCCTCCCCTTTCCCCCTCCCGCCCCGCTGCCCCCTGCCC
>NZ_JBTMMT010000100.1:0-15865 GCF_055517075.1 Micromonospora sp. DSM 43699 | reverse complement strand
AGTGCGACACATCCATGAACCCGAGCATGTCTGGGCCTGGTCCCGATGGCGACGACGCCGCCAACACCAGGCCCGAACATGCCACTACCGACGACGCGGCTACCCCTGACCAACTGCCGTTGCAGTATTAGAAGCTCTGTGCAGGCCGTCCGCAAGCGTCCGGCAACGGCTGCACGCTCGGAGCCTCGTCCGTGCCAGCGCTTGCGACCGGCGGCGTTGCTGTCGACAGCCGTGCCGCCGGCGAACCTGGCCGACCGTCAGGGTTTCCAGTTCCGGCTGGTCGAAGTCTCACTTGCCAGTTGTGAGCGACGTGGTCGACGACAACTGCATAAATCCAGACGCCAACAGCCGGAAGCTCGCTACCGCTCGGAAGCGTGGTGATCTCCATCAGAGCTATCGCATCGGGCTGGCCTTCGATGTCGGCGAAGACGCCGAACGGCATCGTCGTGAGCACGCGTACCCGGACTCGTGCACCCACCGGCAGCGTCGACCTGGTCTCCGACCATGAACGCTCTGCTCGCTCTGCTCTGCCATCGAGCACTCTCCAGGCGTCTGGGCTCATGGCCGCACATCCTCGCAGCAGCGAGAAGACACTCCAGTTCGCGCCCTCGACGCCTCACGGTCTAGGGTCGCTGCCGCAGCAGTCCGCCGTGTGGAGGAGGTCCTGACTACTCGGCGTGCTCATCAAGCGCCACTGGGGTCACGTCCGCGCTGGTGGTGTAAGAGACGGCCATCGCGGGATCCGGTCTGATGTTATGCGGCGATCGAGGTCGGGTCGGTCTGGTCGGTGACGTGTTGGTCGGTGTCGATCACGGTCGTGCGGGCTTTGGCGAGTAGGTCCATTCCCATGTAGCGGCGGCCTTCGGTCCACTCGTCGGTCTGTTCGGCCAGGACTGCGCCGACGAGGCGGATGATCGCCGCCCGGTTGGGGAAGATCCCGACGACGTCGGTGCGCCGGCGGATCTCCTTGTTCAAGCGTTCCTGCGGATTGTTCGACCAGATCTGACGCCAGATCTCGCGCGGGAAGCCGGTGAACGCTAGGAGGTCGTCGCAGGCGGCGTCGAGGTGCTCGGCGGCGGCCGGGAACTTCGCCTCGATCGTGGCCACGACCCGCCCGTACTGGGCGTGGACGGCGTCCGCGTCGGGCTGGTCGAAGATCGTGCGGACGAGGGTGGCGATCCACGGCTGCGCCGACTTCGGCACCTTCGTCAGCAGGTTGCGCAGGTAATGGGTCCTGCACCGCTGCCACGCAGCGCCGGGCAGAGCCGCGCCGATAGCGGCCACGAGGCCGGCGTGGGCGTCGGAGATGACCAGGCGGACGCCGGACAGGCCGCGGGCGGTCAGCGACCGCAGGAACGCCAACCAGCCGGCGCCGTCCTCGTCCGAGGCGACGTCCACGCCCAACACTTCGCGTTGGCCGTCGGCGTTGACGCCCACGGCGATCAGTGCGTGGACGTTGACGGTCCGGCCGTGCTCGCGGACCTTCATCGTCAGGGCGTCCATCCACACGAACGTGTAGTGGGCGGCGTCGAGGGGCCGGTTGCGGAACGCCTCGACCTGGGCGTCGAGGTGGGCGGCCATCTCCGAGACCTGTGACTTCGACAGCTGTCGGATGCCGAGCTGCTCGACGAGCTTCTCGACCCGCCGGGTCGACACCCCGAGCAGATAGCTCGTGGCCACGACCGACACCAGGGCCTGTTCGGCCCGCCGGCGGTGCGTCAGCAGCCAGTCAGGGAAGTAGCTGCCCTGTCGCAGCTTCGGGATCGCCAGGTCGATCGTCCCGGCCCGGGTGTCCCACTCCCGAGACCGGTAACCGTTGCGGGAGTTGACCCGCTCATCGCTGCGCTGCCCATACCCCGCGCCGCAGATCGCGTCCGCCTCGGCGGACATCAACGCCTGCGCGAACGTCTTCACCATCGCCTGCAACACGTCCGGCGACGCGCCCTCGATCTGCTCGCGCAGCAGGTCAACAGGGTTCACACTCTCTGAAGCGGCCATCGCGTTCTCTCTTCCTTCTCTGACTTGGTCGTCTTGAAGGATCGACGCGGTGGCCGTCTCTCATCTACGCAACACGCCCATCACGGGCAAGTCGTACACCACTTCCGTGGACGCAACCGCCACTGGCAGCCCGACACATCAACGGCGTGAGTCGTCTGCACGTACCAGGTTGTCGGTGCAGGTCGCTAGGCTTCAGTCATGACCCCGCCGCTCGTGCCGTTGGACCAGGCCGCGACTAGTACCAGGCAACCGCGTCAGGACGTCATCGCGCGGGCCATGGCAGCCGTACGAGGGCCGTTCGTTGCTGTTGCCCTGTACGGAAGCCAGGCACGCGGCACCGCCCGGACCGACAGCGACATCGATGTCCTACAAGTGGTGCAGACACGTCCCGGCAAGTATTCCGACGGTGACGTTAACGTGACTGCATACAACGTAAACACCTTGAAAAAGATGTCAGAGCAGGGCAGCCTCTTCGTGTTGCACCTGCTTACTGATGGTTGCATCCTGAGTGACCCCGATGGGACGCTTGCGGATATCTTTGCAAGTTATCATCATCCCCCGCACTTCCGGAAGGCGATATCCGAGCTGGCGGCGGCCGGGCGGGCGCTGACCGTTCAGGATGCATCGGTCCATGAGGTCGGTTTGCGGAAGCTTGGGATCTACGTCGCTAGGACGGCTTGCTACGCCGTGCTGGCCGAGAGGGGCCAGCCCGAGTTCGACCCTGACGTAGTTGCTAAAACCTTGGGCATTCCTTCTATGACCCGCGCGCTACAAATGCGGCTCGTCCCACCGCGTCCCGATGACCTAAGCGCTCTCTATCAGGCCATAACCGACTTGCTGGGTGAGGTTCCCCCAGCCGGCACCACTCTAGACTCGCTCGCTGTTTCCTTGTTCCCTGATTTCCCCTACGCCTCCACGCTAATGACTCAGGTGCTCGCCGGCCCAGAAGAAGGGTTCGAATACACCGCCCTGGCTGTTCCGCCGATATGAGCCAGCAATTAATGGTGGTTGGCGATGTGCACGGGTCGTACGAGCAGCTTGCGCAACTACTCGACTCGCGATTCTCTGCCGGAAGACACCTGGTTTTCGTTGGCGACCTCATTGATCGGGGGACCCGCACCTTCGACGTCCTCGATTTGGTAACTCGCTTGCTAATGGAATGGTCGCCTGGAGTATCAGTTCTCCGCGGCAATCATGAGCAGGCGCTTTTAGACTTCCTTGACGGCGACAACGGAGTCACGTTTCTCCGCAACGGCGGGGTGGCGACAATCGCCAGTTATTGCCCCCAGGCACCGCCCAATGTTCTTAGAGAGTTCCGGGACAGATTTCCGCCGGAACATCTCTCTCTGCTGCGCTCGACAGTGACACACATAGAGACTCGCGAGCTTCTGATTAGTCACATGGGCTACGACCCGCGCCGTCCGAATGCCAGAGATCTTCGGGCGATGGTCCTTGAGCCGCACTACGAGCTATTTCAAGCTCCCCTGGAACCTCCGGTGCCATTGACTGTCTGCGGGCACTATGCACAGCGGGGGGGTCGGGCTTTCGTTTCGCAGTCCCTGATTTGCGTTGATACGGGATGCGGCACTGCAGAGGGAGCACCGCTTAGTGCGGTCCTCCTTCCCGAGCGGTTGATTGTTCAGTCAGACGTAGAAGGCAGGGTCAAGTGACATCTGAGCCGACTAAGTTGCGCGAATTGCGGAACGCCGTCAATGACGGACGAGAGATAATCTCTGTCCACTATGCTTGCGAGAGTCTGGCAGACGCGACGGACCACCCCCCAGTCGTCTCCTGCATAGCTGTCGCAAGCCTGAACCACGGGACCCGGGAAGCCTTTTCACTAGTCGACCTACCCGCAGAGACCAGCGCAGCAGAGCGAGAGGTCTCCATGCTGGAAAGGTTCTATGATTATCTGAGTGAGAATCGAGAGTCGGTTATAGTCCACTGGAATATGAACAGCTCAATCTTCGGGTTCGCCGCCCTTGCCAAGCGGTACTGCTTCATCACCGGCAAGGAGCATCCCCCGTACAAGCCCTCCGATCACCTCCTGTACGACATTGATGACATCATCGCCGAGATGTATGGCGACCAGTACGTCAAGCATCCAAAGTTCTACAATCTTGCCTCGCTCAACGAAATCGGGCTTCACTCGTTCCTCCCCGGAAAGGATGAGGCAAGCCGCTTCAAATCCGGCGACTTTGGTGCCATCAATAGCTCCACGACAACCAAGGCACGTGCGAATTTGGACATCTTGCGCGCACTTTTGGTGGGACAGCTTCGCACTCAGAAAAGTTCGGGTAGCGTGAGATTTGCTGGCCAGCAAATAGATGCCGTTGACACGATCCTGACTATCGGACAACGGATGCGTGACGTTGAGAGAGAGTTTTCGCGAAGGCATGGTGGTCGACCTACGATCAAGGTTGCGGACGAGTATGATGCCCAGGATCTCCTGAAAGGTCTTTTTGCTCTCTTTTTTGACGACGTCCGTCCTGAGACGTGGACGCCTAATGTTGCCGGTGGCTCATCCCGAATCGACTTCCTGCTCCCCTCTCTTGAGCTGGCCGTCGAAATTAAGCACGCGCGCAACAGCATGACGCCTCGCATCCTGGGCAACGAGCTGATTGTTGATCGAGACAGGTACAAAGCAGAAGAGCGCGCCAAGCATCTAATCTGCCTAGTCTTCGACTATGAAGGATTGCTGCCCGGCCCCCGTGGGCTGGAGACTGACCTGAGTCGGGAATCTACGGTTGAAGGTCTAGCGGTTACGGTAAAAATCTTCGACCGCTGACTCTTCCATCCCGTCGCCATCGACCCGCCCTCCTGGGGAGCAGGCCGCCGCCCGGGCTTGCCACGTCAAGACGGCCTTGACGCACGTTCGGACGCTGGTGGGTCGGGCGGTGGTCTGCTCGGCTCGCCTGGGTCGATGGCAGGCGGGATGGGGCGACCCCTTGGGCTTCTCGCTTCCGCGCCAGCCGCCGGGCGTAGGCGTGTCGGCCGCGTGCGACAAGCTATGCGGCCGGCGCGCCTAGGCGGCGGCGCGTGCGGCCCGTTCAGGGCCGCCTCGACAAGTACCGAAACTGTGGTCTAGATGGCGCTGCCGTGCTCCGCGTAAGCGGACATGCCGTTACTGAGCGCCGCTATCGCAGTGCGGATCCTGCGGGTAAGTCGCGGTGGTCCGTGCTGCTCCAAGGACTCTGCGCTCACATAACGCCACTCGGTCAGTTCACCGTCTGCGAAGCGGATGTCGCGCTCCTGCTCGGGGCTGAGTGATCCGCCGGAAAAGATGAAGAGCAGCTTGTCGCCCTCGTGTTCGGCGGGCGCCCAGTCCACGACGAGCATCGGCCCGAGCGCCGCAATGAGACCGAGCTCTTCTTGAATCTCACGCATGCATGCGGCACGTGGTGACTCGCCGGGCTCGACGTAGCCGCCGGGGATGTCCCAGTGCTTCTTGTAGCTTGGGCGTACGAGGAGCACGCGGCCCTCAGCGTCGAGGAAGAGTGCGCCTGCGGCGACGCGTGGGGTTGCCACCGGTGGCATCTCGTTGGTCGTCACCTGGGCAGCGTAGACGGGGCTGCGGTCAGTCGAGCACCTTGAGTCGCTGGGCCAGTCCGACGAGTTCGGCGGTGGGCTTGCCGCGCTGTCGGCGGATCCAGGTGAGGGCGAGTTGGCGGCTGAGGAAGTGGTGGCGGACCTGTTCGGGTGCCATCTTTTCGGCGTCGAGTAGGGCGGCTTGGGCGTCGTCGAGGCGGTTCCAGGAGCTGTAGGCGCGGGCGACTTCGAGGGCGTGGCGTACCCGGCGCTCCATGGGTAGGCCGGTGGTGTCGACGCGGGGGCCGAGGTCGATGGCGACTTGCAGGTCGCCCAGTTCGGCGGCGGTGGCGACGCGGTGGATGGCGACGTTGGTCGGTCCGAACGCGGTCCAGAGGTGGTTGGCGTCGGCTCCGAGCTGGTTCGCGGCGTGGTCGGCGGCGGCGAGGAAGGTGCGGGTGGTGGCGGCGTCGTTGGCGCGGGCGGCGGCCATGGAGCCGGACAGGAACAGGGTGCCGTAGACGGAGAGCAGTTCCGGCGTGGCCTGACTGAGGTGGGGCTCAAGGTAGCCGGCGGCGTCCTCGGTGAGGCGGACGGCTTCGGCGTACCGGCCGGTGGCGTGCAGGGCGTGGCCGACGGAGCGAAAGAGGGAGCCGGTGATCAGCGGGTCACCGGTAGGTCGGACGGCGACCAGGCCCCGGTCGGCGGCGATCCACGCGAGGTCGCTTTCTCCGAGCTTGGTGAGTTGGGTTGCGGCGAGTTGGTACGTCAGACCGAGTAGCCGGCGGGCGTGGTCCTGGTCGTCGCCGTGGTGGTGGTCGGCGGCGGCCTGGGCGCGGTGGAGCAGGTCGGGTAGGCGACCGGTGACGTACCCGAATCGGGAGTCCTGGTAGGCGTCCCAGAGTGCGCCTACGTCCTTCTTGAGTGCGGCGACGCTCGGGGGTTCCTGGTCCGGGCCGGCGCTGAAGGGGCCGAGGGCGCGGTAGTTCATCAGGGCGGCGCGGAGTGCGGGGACGGTGGCGGTGCCGCTGTCGCTGGTCCAGTCGAGCAGGGCGGGTTCGCCGAGCAGGTCGCCGAGGGGCACGTCCAGGACTTCGGCGAGTGACTTGATGACGGAGAGCCGGTCCAGCTCGATCCGGTTGTTCTCGACCTTGCCCAGCCAGTCGGCGGTCCGGCCGATGAGTCCGGCCAGGACTTCCTGGGACAGACCGCGTCGGTAGCGGTACCAGGCGACGCGTTCGCCGATGGTCAGGTTGTTCGTTCTCCCGCGCATCGGTCCACTGTCTCCCCTCAGCCTGCCGTGACCCCGGAAGGATTTTCCGGGTCGGTGGGCGGTTCGTGCCACAACCTGTCTGCATGACGGGGCTGAACGCATCGACCAACTGCCAATCCTGCTCGGGTGCCGGCTGGAAGTACACCCTTGCCCGCACCGCCATCCGAGGCATCGGGCGGGCGACGGAGCGGACGCGGTCCCTGGCCCGGCGGTCCTGCCTGGACTGCGCGGGTTCCGGTCGTACGGCGTCGTGCTGAGGCTGGCCCGGGGTGGGTGCTGGTGGGGCCGCGACCCGAACGCTGTCCCGTGAATGGCCCGCCCACCCCGGTGCCTCGCACACCGCTGCCTTATCGGCCGGGTGTGCCCGCACCGGGTGACCTGGTGTTGATCGACCGTCGGGCGTCGGTGCAGTTCGGCGGCGAGCGGGCGTTGTGGTTACGGGTGACGTCGGTGGACGACAGACCGACGTATGACGGGTGGGTGTGGCTCACCGGCTACTCGATCAACCGGACCACCGGCGAGGCGGTGGCGCGTCGTGAGGTCTTCGTGCAGATCGCCGGCCTTCAGATGATTCAGCCACGGATGACAGAGAGTCCGCCGCCGCGTAGGAACGCGGGGCCGGCGAGGAGGGGACGCGGTGTTTGACATTCGGGTACGGCTCGGTGCGATGTTGGAGATCAGCGCGGCGGATCGGCTGATGCCGTCGGACGGGCCGGTCACCTTGTGGGTGACCGGGGTCCGGCTGGTGACCCACCGCCCGCCGGACGACGAGTGGATCTGGGTCGAGGGGATCAGACTCGGCCGGTCCGGCCGGCGGGGCCAGCCGGCGCAGATCCTGATCCCCGCAAGCAAACTCCTGCCGGAGAGCCCTTCCCGGTGAGCACCTACCTGTCCGGTGCGGCGCGTGATCGGCTTCGGGAGGCTCAGGCGCAGCTCGACCGGCATACGTCGTCGAGCGGGGATGGTCGTTGCGGGGGCTGCGGCGAGGAGGGTCCGTGTCCGCAGCGTCGGGTGGCGTTGCGGGTGTTCGGCCAGTACGGCTGTTTGCCGCGTCGGTGGCCGGGCGCGTCTCGGCCGGAGTCGGTGGGAGCGTCGTCGTCGTGGTCGGGGTGGTTGGCCGCTGCGGTGGAGGGTGTGACGCCGAACGGCTGAGGTGACTTGTTCTGTCATGCAAACAACTCATAAGCTGCTGTGATTCACGCAGTATTCATAGGTGGGGTGGCCCGCGATGGCGTACGAGATTCCGACGCCGAAGTACCTGCGCGTGTTGAACACGCTGCGGAAGCGCATCGAGGACGGCGACTACGTTCCCGGTGCGGCGCTGCCGTCGGAGAATCAGCTCTCCACGGAGTTCGGGGTGTCCCGTCCGACAGTGCTCAAGGCGCTCGGCATCCTCAAGCAGGATGGCTGGATCGAGTCGCAGCAGGGCAAGGGCAGCTTCGTACGCGGCCGTCCCGTCTCCGGCCGTACCTCCCCGGACTATGCCCGGGATGCTGTCGAGCTGGACGAGACGGGGGAGACGGAGATCCTGCACGTCGGCCCGGTCCTGGCCTCGCCGCGTATCGCGGCGGAATTGCAGATCCCCGACGGCACGCCCGTCTACGAGCGGCGTCGTCGGACCGTGTCGGAGGCGGGGCCGGTGGACCTGGTCTCCACCTTCGTGCCGGTGGACATCGCGGTGGGTACGGACATCACCAAGCCGGACCCGATCCCGGGCGGCCTGCTCGACCTCATCGCCCGGCACAAGGGCCTCCGCGCCGACTACGCCACTGAACGCATGACCGCCCGCCGGGTCAACGAAGCCGAAGCGGCGGCCCTGGAGGTGCCGGCCGACGAGTCGGTGATGAGCGTCGTCATCACCGTCCACCAGGCGTCGGGTGACCCGATCATGGCATCGGTGCTGGTCATGCCTGGTAGCCGTCACGAGATCGAAGACACCTACGCCCTGTCCTGATCAGGTCCACAGGTCGCCGTAGAAGTCCTCGTCATCGTCGGCCGGCGGCAGCGGGGTCCGCCACCACAGGTCGATGAGGAACTCCTCGGTGTCGGCCTGCCTGCGGTGAACGCGGACGCCGTAGACGCCGGCTCCCTGCGGAAGGGTGACCTCCACTGCCGCTCCGCAGGCGATCAACTCGACGATCAGTTCTCCGGTCGGGCAGTGCAGCTCAAGCTGCCGGTACCCGTCCCAGGAACTGCTCTCCGGTGCGGGCTCGCCGGGCCAGACCCGTAGCTCAAGTCCCGCCCTGGGCGGGAACGAGGAGGCCGGGACGCTGATCTGGTAGGTGGACGCGCCGGCTACCTGAGCCGTCGCGTCTCGGCGTGACTCGCCCTCATCGTCGGCGTCACACCACACGTCCCGCAGTACGAAGCGGCTATAAAGGACGCTGAGGGTGGTGCGGTGCACCACGAGCGGCTTCATGGGTCCAGAGGCTGGCACCACCGTCCGACATTCGCTATGTGAACACGTCTCATCGAAACCTTGCTTGTGCTTACAAGCTGACGTAGCTTGTTAGATCAACCGGTTGTCAGGAAGACGACTGGTAAGGCTAGGAGGCTGTTCGCGTGGTTCCGATGACGTTGAAGGTGCCGGTCCCGTCCGAGTACGTGTTCCCCGCCGGTGCGCTGTGCCTCGGGGTGTCGCCGCAGCTCGATTTCGAGCGGCGGGGGGAGGCGGACAACCAGGCGCGGGACAAGGAGACCGGGGAGCGGGTCTGGGTGGTGCGGGTGATGGACCTGGACCCGGAGGCCGGGAAGTTCGGCCGGTCGACGGAGGCGAAGGTGAAGGTCGTCGCGGCGCAGCAGCCGGTGCCGCCGCCGTCGACCGTGCCGGGTTACCCGCCGGCCGTGGAGTTCGAGGGCCTGACCCTGACCCCGTACGTGGATTCGCAGCGGTGCAAGCCGGGCCGGTCGTCGGGTGACTGCCGCTCGCGGATGGCGTACTCGCTGCGGGCGACCGCGATCCGTCCGGCGTCGGCCGTTCCCGGCTCGGTGGCGGCCTGACCGCACCTGATTGTGCGCGCGGGGCGGGTCGTTTCCCCGCCAAGAGTCCCGACCCGTCCCGCGCTCTCCCATCCCTCATCTGGTGAAGGAGGGCGTGATGCCCACCGTAGTTCCCCCTGCCCTAATCCCCTCGCAGGGCCGCCGCCTGTGCGGGCGGTGGTCCTGATGTCCCGTACTCGTCTGGTCGGTCTGCGGCACGCCTACCGGGAGGCGGAGGCCGTCCTGCGGTCGGTGTTGCGGTTGCCGCCGGCTTCGGCGCGGGTGTGTGCGATCCGCTGCCCGTACTGCTGCCGGTGGGTGAAGCCGCGTCGGTTCGACCTGCGGCGGATGTCGTGCCGATCGTGCATCGCGACGTTGGGTCGTCCGGGGCGGGGTGGTGACCTGTGCCTCTGATCAACATCATCCCGGGGGAGAAGATCCCGGTAGCGCCGATGAATGTGCGTCTGCCGGCGTGGCGGGTTCCGGGTTGGCTGCTGGTGTTCTGGTGGCTCGCCCGGGGCCTGTTCCGCCTCACTGTCCTCGCCGTCCGCTACTGGTGGTTGACCGCTCCGGCCGCGCTGGCTCTGTGGGTGCGGGCGGAGTTCGGTGGCCTCGCCTTGGCGGGCGTCGTCCTGACGGTCGCCTCCGGTTGTGTGGCGTGGTGGCGGTGGCATCGGTCGTCGTGGCTGCGGTTCGGCTGGTACCCATTCGTCGCCCGGTTCCGGCTTCTGTTCGTATACCGGCGGCGGTGGGCGTCGGTGATGGCGACGTGTGGGCTGGCGACCGCGTTCGCCGGGGACCGCTACGTCCCGCGCCTACTCAAGGTGCGGTGTGACCGGTTCGGCGATGAGCTGACGGCACGGATGCTGCCCGGTCAGATCCCGGACGACTGGGGGCAGGCCGCGGAACGCCTCGCCTACGCCTTTCGCCTGCGCACCGGGCAGGCGCGGTCGGCGGTGCGGCCGGATCGGGTGGTGCTGCGGTTCGTACGCCGTGACCCCCTCGCCGCTGTCGTCGCGCCGCTGCCCGTGCCCGAGGTGCCGGCCCTGGACGGGCTCGCCCTCGGCGTCGACGAGGACGGCCACCCGTACCGGCTGCGCCTGACGGGGTCGCATGTGCTGATCGCCGGGGCGACCGGGTCGGGCAAGGGGTCGGTGCTGTGGTCGCTGATCCGGTCCCTTGCCGGCGGTATCCGGTCGGGGCTTGTGGAGGTGTGGGCGTTCGACCCGAAGGGCGGGATGGAGTTGGCGGCGGGGGTGCCGCTGTTCGCCCGGTTCGCCTACGACGACCCCGACAGCATGGCCGGCGTCCTCGACGATGCGGTGAAGCGGATGCGGCTGCGGGCGGCCCGACTGCGCGGGGTGACCCGCCAGCATGTGCCGACGGTGGAGGAGCCGTTGCTCGTCCTGGTGGTCGACGAGCTGGCGGCGTTGACGGCGTACATCACTGACCGGAAGGTCCGCGACCGGATCAAGGAATCCCTCGGCCTGCTGCTGTCCCAGGGGCGGGCGGTCGGGGTGCACGTGGTCGCGGCGTTGCAGGACCCGCGTAAGGACGTGCTCCCGTTCCGGGACCTGTTCCCGACCCGCATCGGGTTGCGGCTGACCGAGCCGGAGCAGGTGGACATGGTCCTCGGCGATGCCGCCCGCGACCGGGGCGCCCTGTGCGACCGCATCCCCGAGTCCTCGCCCGGGGTGGGGTTCGTCGTCCTCGACGGCGTCCGCGAACCCGTCCGGGTCCGCTTCGCCTACCTCACCGACGACGACATCCACCACCTCGGCCACACCTACCGACGGCTTGACGCCACCAGTGACAGCGACGAACAGGAGATGACCCCGTGAAGGCTGACACCGAGCGGGTGGAGAGCGTAGTCCTGGTCCTCATCGTCCTCACGGTGGGCGGGCTGGCCGGTGCGGCGTCGTTCACCCACGTCCACGACTGGACCATGGCCAACTCTCCGACCGGTACCGGCGACTGGTTCGGCTGGGCCAACGCCGCCATCTCCGAACTGCTGCCCTTGGCGGCACTGTTGACCATCCGCAGGCGGCGTCGCACGGGCGGGCCGGTCGGGTACCCGCTGTTCCTGCTCGTCTGCGCTGTCGCGCTGTCCCTGGCGGCGCAACTTGCCGTGGCTCATCCGAGCCTGTCCGGGTGGCTGCTGTCGGCCGTCCCCGCTCTGGCGTTCCTGGGCCTGTCCAAGCTCGTCTTCTCCACCACCGCCACCCCTGCCGTCTCGGTGCCGGCGGCCGGCGACACGTCGGCCGATAGCTCCGACTGGGGTGAGTGGTCGCCCGACGGCGACCTGCCCGGCGAGCGGCCACCCCTGCGCCTGGTCGACGTCGACCAGGCGGTGACCGTCGAACCGGTCCGACCGATGGCGGTGCAGCGGCCGGGGCTCGTGCCGGTGCCAGCGGCGGCGTTCGCACCCCGCAACGGTGCCAGCGGCGTGGAGCGTGACCGGTGAGCCAACAGGAACTCTTCCCCACCGCGACCCCGACCCCGCCGAAGGTCGAGCAGCCTCGGCCGGGGTCGCGGGCGGACCGGATGCGCAAGCCCCTCGCCAAGGACGCGCTCAAGCAGCTCGCCGAACAACACGGCGTCTGCGTCCGCCCCCTGGCGCTGCGCCGGACGGACACCACCACCGGCCTTACCGAGGTGGTGGAGGTGCCCTGCGGGGCGACCCTGGCAGCGAAGTGCAAGCCGTGCGCGGAACGGGGCCGGCGGCTGCGCATCCAGCAAATCCGGGAGGGCTGGCACCTCACCGACGAACCCACCGTCCGCCCCGACAAGCCCGGCGAGGACGTGCTCGCCCTGGTCCGGGTCAGGGCGCACCTGGAGTTCGAACGCGAAGCCATCCAGTACCAACCCATGACCCCCGACGAGCGGGCCGCGAACCTGGCGGAGATCGACGCCGCCATCGTCGAACTGGACGAAGCCCTCGGTGAAACCAGCCTGCGCGGGCACCTCACCCCGAAAGACCGCGACGACCGACCCCGCCGCAAGCGGTCGACCCGGCGGCGGCAGGACTCCCCGGACCTGCCCCGGCTCCCCGTCGACCCGCGCACCGTCGGCCGCGCCTACTCCGGCAAGGCCGGGAAGACCTACCGGCCGTCGATGCTCATCACGCTCACCCTGGGCTCGCACGGACCCGTGCACTCCCACCTACGACGCGGGGCCTACGTCGCGCCCTGCGAGTGCGGGCAACGGCACGGCCCGTATGACGACGTGCTCAGCACACCTGTCGACCCGACCACCTACGACTACCGGCGTGCAGCCCTGGACTCGATCCACTTCGCCCGGATTCTCGACCGGTGGTGGCAGAACGTCCGCCGGGCCGCCGGCTGGAACGTCCAGTACGCGGGGGCAGTGGAGCTGCAACGTCGACTGGCCCCACACGCCCACTTCGCCATCCGGGGCACCCTCCCGCGCCGGCTGCTCAAGCAGATCGCCGCAGCCACATACCACCAAGTGTGGTGGCCGTCGTTCGACGAGCTGGTCTACCGCGTTGACAAGCCACCGGTCTGGGACGTCGACCAACAGGCGTACGTCGACCCGAAGACCCACGAGCCGCTGCCCACCTGGGGCGAAGCGCTCGATGCCCTGGAGGAACCCGACAGCCGACCCGCCTACGTCGCCCGCCTCGGGCGCATCGACGCCCGGGGCATCGAGCAGGGCACCCGCGACGCCGAACGGTCCATCCGCTACGTCACGAAGTACGTCACCAAGGACCTGACCGACCAGGCCAAGCCGCGCTCCGACGCGCAGAAGGCACACTTCGACCGCCTGCACGCGGAACTGTCCGTGCTCCCGTGCTCCCCGACCTGCGCCAACTGGCTGCTCTACGGCGTCCAGCCCGACGGCGTCAAGGCCGGCTTGACCCCCGGCCGGTGCACCGGGAAAGTCCACCAACGTTCCACCCTCGGCTTCACCGGACGCCGCGTGCTCGTCTCCCGCCAATGGTCCGGCAAGACCCTCGCCGACCACCGCGCCGACAACCGGGCCTGGGTACGGGCGATCCTCGCCGGCGGCATGGCCGACACCGAGGAACACGACCAAGCCGCCGACGACCCCGACGGGTCGAAGCGGTACCGGTTCGAACTCGCCCGACCCGAAGACCCCGACGTCCCACCGCTGGAACACCGACTCCTGCGCGCGATATCGGCACGCATCCGCTGGCGCGCAGACCTCGACAGCGCCCGGATACGAACAGCGACCACCGCAGCGACGACCGATCCACCCGCCGCGCTCGCGGCCGCAAGCCTGGGAGGAGCAACCGCATGAACGACGAGCTGTTGACCGCTGACGAGGTCGCCGCTCGGCTCAAGGCAACCCCGCGATTCGTCCGCCGGCTGGTCGCCGAACGACGGATCGCCTTCGTCAAGGTCGGCCGCCTGGTGCGTTTCGAGGCGTCGGCCGTCGCCGCCTACATCGACAGCAACCGGGTCGTACCGATGACTCGGGCGCACCTGCGTGACTACCTGGGGGAGGTGGCCTGATGGCGGCCAGCAAGGGCCGGCGGCGTTTCGGCAACGTGCGTCGCCTCCCGTCGGGGCGGTACCAGGCGCGGTACGTCGGGCCGGACGGGTTGGAGCGGAAGGCACCGCGCACCTTCGAGAGTGAGCGCCAGGCGGCCAAGTGGTTGACCGTGGTGGAGTCGGAGATCATCAAGGGGGAGTGGACGGCACCGGAAGCGGGAGAGATCAAGCTCGACGGGTACGGCCGGAAGTGGATCGCCGAGCGGAAGCTCCAACCGCGCACCCGGGAGAACTACGAGGACCTGTTCCGGCTGCACATCGGCCCCCACCTCGGCGCGCTGGCCCTGGGCGCGATCAAGCCGCAGACCATCCGCACCTGGCGGCGCACCCTGCTCGACGGCGGTACGACGGAGCCGCAGGCGGTCAAGGCGTACTCACTACTGCGGGCGATTCTCAATACCGCCGTGAAGGAGGACGAGCTGATTCGGCAGAACCCCTGCCGCATCCCGGGCTATGACCGCTATCACACGCCGGAGCGCCTGGTGGCGACCGTCGCCCAGGTGCTCGCGCTCGCCGGGCGGATGCCGCCCCGGTTCGCCGCGCTGGTGATCGTCGCCGCGTTCTCCGGTCTGCGCTGGGGTGAGCTGGCGGCGCTGCGGCGCTCGGACGTCGACCTCACGGCCGGCACGGTCCGCGTCCCGCGCAAGCTGGCCGCACTGCGCAACGGGATGGAGTTCGGTCCGCCGAAGTCGGCGGCGGGTAACCGTACGGTGACCCTTCCGTCTGCGGCCCGGACGGTGCTCGCGGACCACCTGGCCGCATACGTGGGGGAGGGGCCGGAGGCATTGGTCTTCACCGGGGACAAGGGGGCGGTGCTGCGTTCCGGCAACTTCCGCCGGGCGGTCGGTTGGGCGGCGGCGCTGCGGTCGGCGGGCATGCCGGCGGGGTTCCACTTCCACGACCTGCGGCACACCGGCAACAACCTGGCGGCGGCGACCGGGGCCAGCACCCGGGACCTGATGCACCGGATGGGGCACGCGAGCATGCGGGCCGCGCTGGTCTACCAGCACGCGAACAGCGAGCGCGACCGGGAGATCGCCGACGGCATGGACCGCCGGATCACCAAGCAGGCGAAGCGGGCGGCGGCCCCGGCCAAGTCGAGCAAGGGCAAGGGAGAGACGTCCAAGGTCGAGCCGAGCCAGGCCCCGGCCAAGGCGTCCAAGGACAAGCCGGCGAAGCGGAACGCGACCGAGGCGAAGCCGACGGCCCGTAAGGCGGCCAAGGGCACGAAGGCAGCCCGTCCGGCACGCGGACCCGCCTCGGGCGACACGGCCGGCGCTACTGGCACGCCAATGGCACGCAAGATCAAAGACAGCTAGTACGAGAACGGCCCAGGCTCGGCGAGAACGCCGCTGACCTGGGCCGGAAGGCGTGGAGCGGGCGACGGGAATCGAACCCGCACCGTCAGTTTGGAAGACACCCGGAGCTACAGATCTTGAATGGTCAGGTTGTGTTGGGTTCGAGGGTCAGTCCGGTGTGAGCGAGGAAGCCGTCGAGTAGGTCGTGGCGGTACTGGATGCTCTTGAGTCGGTTCTTGATGATCGCCTGGAGG